>JAABRW010000424.1 GCA_011390695.1 Desulfotignum sp. | reverse complement strand
ATGGTCCATTTCTTCTCTGGTATTGTAATGGGACAGAGAAAACCGGATGGTACCGTGGGCGGATTTGAACGGTACCTGCATGGCCAGAAGCACATGGGAGGGATCCAGCGACCCGGATGTACAGGCTGATCCGGATGATGCGCAGATGTTTTCTCTGTCCAGCAGCATGAGTATGGATTCGCCTTCCACAGCGTCAAACCCGATGGACAGGGTGTTGGGGAGACGGTTTTCCAGATCGCCGTTGACAGAGGCGGCAGGAATCTTTTCCAGGAGTTGATCCTGAAGGTAATCCCGCAATTTTCTCACCCGGTCCGCCATTATCGGCAGATGCTGGGCCGCCAGCCTGCAGGCACGTCCCAGTCCGATGATGGAAACCGTGTTTTCCGTGCCGCCCCGCCGGCCCTTTTCCTGGTGACCGCCGATCAGATAGGGATGAAACTTCAGCCCCTTTTTCACATACAAAACACCTATCCCCTTGGGGGCGTGGATTTTATGGCCGGACAGGGCAAGCATATCCACATTAGCCGCTTTTACATCCATGGGAATCTTGCCGGCAGCCTGCACCGCATCCGTATGAAACAAAATCCCTTTTTCCGTCACTTTTTTTGCGATCTCAGGAATGGGAAAAATCACCCCGGTTTCATTGTTGGCCCACATCAAAGATACGACTGCGGTGTTGTCAGACAATTTGTCATACAGCATGTCCGTATCCAGGTGCCCTTGTTTGTCCACCGGCACAAACACCGCATCATACCCTTTTTTATCCCGCAGGTATTTGAACAGGTTTAAGATGGCCGGGTGCTCCACAGTGGAGGTGATGATCTGTTTTTTATCAGGATTGGCATTCAGGGCGGAAAATATGGCGCTGTTGTCGCTTTCCGTGCCGCAGGAGGTAAATACGATCTCATCCGGATCTGCGTTTATCAGTTGGGCCACCTGCATTCTGGCCTGTGTGATCTTTTTGCCCACCTGGTCTCCGAATGTATGCATGGAAGACGGGTTTCCATAAAACTGCCCGAAATAAGGCACCATCTCTTCAATGACTTCATCCGCCACTTTTGTGGTGGCATTGTTGTCCGTATAAATCACTTTCATCAGATTATCCTTTGGCTTTGACAGAGGCGATCACCTCTTCTATCCGGTCCAGGCACTTGCCGCATCCGCCCCCGGCTTTCAGATAATCGGTCACGTCCTCGGTTGTTTCCAGATTATTTTCTTTTACTGCATCGATAATTTCCAGATCTGTCACTTCAAAACATTCACACACCATTTCCCCTGGTTTTTCAAGGATCTGCACACCTCTGTAATCAGCTATGGCTTTTTTCAAGGCTGCCTTGCCCATGACAGAACAATGCATTTTTTCTTTGGGCAGTCCCCCCAGATAATCGGCAATATCATCATTGGTGATTTTGGCAGCCTCATCCAAGGTCATGCCTTTGATGATCTCGGTGAGTGCAGAAGAAGAGGCAACCGCACTGGCACAGCCGAAGGTCATGAAAGATGCGTCAATTATCCGCTCGTTTTCATTCACCTTTAAATACAGTTTCAATGCATCCCCGCAGTTCAAAGAACCGGTTTCTCCTATGGCATTGGCATCTTCGAGTTCACCCACGTTCCTGGGGTGTAAAAAATGCTCTTTTACCTTTTCTGTATAGTCCCACATGTATCTTCTCCTTCCCCATGAAGTCTTTGATAAATAATCTGAATGCTCTGGCTTAAAATACTACAGGGTGGTAGATTGTCAAGACCTGTCTGCAGCCAGTCCGGGGTTACAAAAGAACCGGTATACGCTGGTTGATATGGATATGTTCCAGGGTAATGGCAACATCCCGGGTGATGATCTCCACCCCTTTGTTATGTGCATGCAGCAGTTTTTGTGCATATACTTTATCTATCATGGCAGCAGGCGCAAACCGGACAGCATCCGTGCGCTGGATCAGATAAAAAATCACCCCTCTGTGGCCGGCCCCGGCCAGGTCCACCAGTTCATCCAGATGCTTCTGCCCCCGTTTTGTGACCGCATCCGGAAACATGGCAGTGCCGTTCTCCACCAGGGTGCAGTTTTTGATTTCCACGTAACAGCGCCGGCCTGCAACATCTTCCAGAACCAGGTCAAGCCGGGTGCCTTTGCTGGTCTTCACCTCTGAACGCACTTTTTCATATCCGCAAAGCTCTGAAATAAGGTTGTTTTCAATGGCTGATTTCACCAGTTTATTGGGCACAAGGGTGTTGATGCCTATCATGGATTGTTTTGTCCGTATCAACTCCCAGGTGTATTTGAGCTTGCGCCGGGGATTGTCACTCCGGGATATCCATACCCGGGATCCCGGGACTGCGCACCCCAGCATGGACCCGGAATTGGGGCAGTGGGCGGTCACAACTTTTCCTGTGTCCAGACGCACATCTGCCAGAAACCGTTTATACCGCTTGATCAGCAGTCCTGTCAGCAGCGGGGGAAGGGCATATCCATTTTCAGCCATTTTTGTCTGTTTCCTTTTAATCTGTTTACCCTGTCAGTATGGTTTGAAGGTCCGTCATGTCCATGGTACGCTGGATACCGAACCGGGTGAGACAAAAATCATATTTCACCGGATCATGGGGTGAAATCTTCCGAAACCCTTCTGTAATTTCCAGGCAGGCGGCGCGGTCCGGGTTTTTGCGCCGGGTAAACCCCAGCATCTGTCCTGCTGTATACATATGCCGGTCAAGGGGAATGAGCAGCTTATCTGACTGGATGCGGTCCCATCCGCCCGGATCCACCCGGTCTTTGCGCACCATCCAGCGCAAAAACAGATGGCTGCGCTTGCAGGCGCTGGACTTGGCAGGATCAGCCAGCAGATGGCCGCAGGCCCCTTCAGGGTCCAGATTTTGCACCAGAAACTGCAGGCCGGGCAAGACCGTGGCATCGCCGGGACCGGTGCCTGCCATGAAACAGGCTTCCAGAGAACCGAATTTTCGGATCACCTGCTGCATACCCAGAATCAGGGCTGTGATGTGGGCCTGGGTGGCAAACCGGTATGTGAATCCTGCCAGTCCCCGGCAAATCTCTTTTTTTTCCATATCCGCCACCCGGTCCCGGGGAGCAGGCCCCAGAAAGGTGAGTACCTTTCCTGCCGCCTGCATGATCATTTCCACCCGGCCGTAAGCCAGGCAGGCTGCCACAAGGCCGGCCACCTCACGGTCTCTGACGTCCTGATAATCATAGAGGAACAACAGAGGATCAGGATTTACAAGAGATCTGCGGTTATAGATCTCATACACCAGCTCCAGTTTCTGTCTCAATCGGGTCAGCATGAATGTTTTTTCTCCTGCCATAATCTGATACTTTCAGCCCGGCGAACACACCTGGCAGCAATACTATGCCTGTTCCAGAATAAATGCAAATTCTGCACCTGAAACAATCTCTGTTTCAGGATTGCATATTTGCTATAGTAGTGTCCGCTTCTATGGGGAGCCCCTGGTGGTGTTCTGTGAACGGCCCGTCAGCGTCGGAGGGGGCCTGGTAAAAGATGCCGGGATGGTTTTCAACCAGAGGACGGGATGCCGCGCTTCATTGTTCGTATGTAAACCGGCCCCCGCAGACCTCGGGCCGGGCACAGGACACCACCAGGGGCGGGCCCTGAAACAGCGTACTGCACAGAGCGATCGAAAGCCCGGCATACTTATGGCAAATATCCAGTTCCAGGAATTATGCCTTGACTCTTTTTTGCGGATGGACGTAATATAACATCTTTATTTAACAACGCAAATCAAGGAGTTATATACAGATGCTGCAGGAAAAGAAAATCGGATTCATCGGCAGCGGCAATATGGGAGAAGCCCTGGTATCCGGCCTTGTGCTTTCCAAAGCCACAAGGCCGGAAAATATCATCTGCTCGGATATCGACCAGGAACTGCTGGATACCATTAAAGAAAAATACGGGGTGCATACCACCGGCGATAATGTGGAAGTGGTCAGGCAGTCAGATATCATCGTCTATGCCACCAAACCCCAGATTCTGGGAAAGGTGCTCAAGGAAACCGCACCAGCGCTTGATGATGAAAAGCTGATCATCTCCATTGCCGCAGGGGTGCCTCTGGCTGCCATTGCCATCGGCCTGCAGAAAAAACTGCGCCTGATCCGGGCCATGCCCAATATCTGTGCCTTTGTAAAAGAGAGCGCCACTGCCATTGCCGCAGGCGAATATGTGCGGGAAAATGATGTGGAACAGGCCCGGGCCATATTCAACTCCGTGGGAAAAACGGTGTTTATCCATGAAAACGTGCTCATGGATGCTTTCACCGGATTGAGCGGCAGCGGTCCTGCCTATATTTTCACCATTGTGGATGCCATGGCAGATGCCGGCGTGAAAATGGGGCTGTCCAGAAAAGATGCCCTGTTTTTGTCCACCCAGACAGTTCTGGGATCTGCCCGGCTGCTCATGGAATCCAAAGAACACCCGGGCCAGCTCAAAGACCGGGTCGCCTCTCCCGGGGGCACGGCCATTGCCGGCATTCACACCCTGGAACAGGGCGGCTTGCGTACCACCCTTATCAATGCGGTGGAATCTGCCACCAACCGCTCAAAAGAGCTGGGAGAAATGATGGTCAAGGATTTTATCGAAAAAAACAAAAACGGAAAATAAAAAAACCGGGAGCTGGATGCTGTATCTGCATCTGGCTCCCGGTATCTGGCAAGGGAACTTTTAGGAGGCGGTTATGGGTTAAACTTCAAGTTCCTTTTGCAGCCAGTCCCGTACATTTCCTTCCACGGCATACACGCCTTTGTACCTGCCGATGCCCTGCATAAATTCAGTCTCAAGCTGTTTGGGAAGATGAAAATTTCCCAGTTCTTCAGAATCAAATCCTTTCCTGCGCACCAGTGTCAGCACAGGGCGATTCTTCCATGTATTGATCACAAAATATACTGTTTCATTGTCATTGTCCCTGGAGTTGTAATATGACTGGGACCGCAGGGGCCCCCATTCCAGATGCAGGGCAATGGCTTCTTCAGGGGTCATCTCCCAATCCACTGAATTCAGCAGATTGTAATTCTTTTTTATATCACCAAGTCTCATATGTCCTCCATTTACTGGTTGTCCTTCTTGTTAAGATAAACAACAGCAAATTGCATGCCTGGACAGTGAAGGGAGGGGGCAAATTGTTTTACCACGAAGAACACGAAGAGCACGAAGATGGCATTTCTTCTTGCTCTCCGTGTTCTTCGTGGTTTTAAAAAAAATCAATGAAATGTAAGGCGATCCGAATATTAGTCACATCTTACTCAGGTCATGATACAAAAACGATTCACTGCAACAGATACACTTTTGTATCTGTTGCAGTGACAATTTATCAATAATTTTCACACAGCCGTTCAAACCAGCCCGAGGGCCGAACACAGGCCGGGCACTTGTCAGGGACAGTCGTCCCTGTATGGATATACCCGCAACCCAGACAGCGCCACCGGATCTGCATCTCATCTTGAAAAATCCGTTGAGAAGCGATATTTTCCGCCAGGTGCCGGAACAGCTTTTCATGGTGATTTTCCGCCACAATAATGGCATCAAAAGTATCTGCGGCCCGGACAAACCCTTCCTGCCTGGCAACCTGTGCAAATCCGGCATACATGTCATTGCCCACATAGGCTTCCAGATCTGCAGAAGACAGCAGGTTTGCATGGGTGTCTTCAATCACCCCGGAGGGAAACTGCCAGTTTATGGTCAGTTCCCCGCCATTGAAAAATTTGAAAAACCGCAACGCATGTTCAAATTCCTGGTCAGCGGTTTCATCAAACAATTTGCCGATCTGAATATAGCCTTCGTCCCTGGCCCTGTTGGCAAAAAAATTATACCGGGTCCTGGCCTGGGCCTCTGCTGCAAAGGAGGTATGCAGGTTCACAGCGGTTCTACTTTCCCGGAATTTTCCCATGTCCACACCTTTTCTGGTTATCTTTTTCCTGGTATTTATTCTTCAATGATAATGGCATCGGCACCACACTCGGCCGCTGCCTGGCGCACCTTATCCTGGAGATGTTCCGGGATGGGATCAACCTGGATGGTGGATACAAGCTGGTCCTCATCATACTTGAATACTTCAGGACAAAGGTCGTTGCAGTTTCTGTCACCCATGCACTGATCGGTAATGGTCACTTTCATGTGTTCCTCCTAAAAGTTAATGTATATTGCAATGGATCCATGCCGCCTTCATTTACAGGGCATGGTTTTTTCAAGGCCGGTGTTTACAGCATCAATATTATCCTGCTTTTTCAATGGCCTGAAATTTTTTCATAAATTTTGTATCAATATAATCCTTAATTGTAAAGGCAAGCCTGCCGCTGAATACGATCTTTTTTTTCTTGAGAACCCCCTGGCCGCCGCCCAGATTGAACACCAGCAGATAGTCCGGGCCCGGATCAAACGGCATCAGGTCTCCGCCATCCAGGGCAGCCATGAGGTTATGGAGCAAGACCGGGTTCTGCCGCACTGCATAGACCCCCACCTTGTCCAGCGGCTGATCTTGAAAATAAATGCAGTCACCGCCTCCGAAAATCCGTGGATCTGCCACGCTCTGCAGGTACTGGTTCACCAGCAGCCCCTTGTCCGGTCCCACAGGCAGTTTGGATTTTTCAAAGATTTCCGACGGTGTCACCCCTGCTGCCATAAAAGTAAAATCCGTGTCATACTGTTTTCCGGAAGCAAGGGTGATATGCGATCGGGTCACCTTTTCTACCCGCGCGTTTTCCAGGATCCGGATCTTTCTTTTTTCCAGAACCGCTTTTACCCGGTTGCGGATTTTATCAGAAAATCTTCCCATGAAGCTGGATGCGCAATAAATGCAGATCTCCGGCATATGTACCCCGGTTTTTCTGGCGAGCTGCCACACATTGCCCGCCACCTCAGCAGAAGACGGGCCGCCCCCCACCACATTGACCCGGGCTTGGCTTTCTGCAAAAAGTGCCTGCAGTTTTTCTGAAGCCTCCATCAATTTTTCAATGGGCTTGACAGGATACACATTGTCCGGTTTTTCTTCCCCTGCCGTTCCCACCCCGGCCATAGGCACATGGGACCCGGCATTGCAGGAAACCACATCATAGGAAACCGTGCTGCCGGACCGGGTAAACACGGCTCTGGTTTCAGGGTCAATATGGGTTACCCGGTCCTGGACAAATCGACCGCCCTGGCTTTCCACCACATCCCTGGTGGCAAACCGGATCTGTTCAGGCCGATAGGTTTTTCCCAGCATGCCCGGGCCCATTCCCGAATAATAATGGTAAATGGACGGACCGATGACCGTAACGGTGTATCCTTTTTTTACGAACGTTTTGATATTTTCCAGTGTGACCATGTGTGCATGGCCGCCACCCACCAGTACCAGGTGTTTTTTCATGAGACACGCTCCAGTTTTTTCTTTTTCCCGGCTGTTTGCCCACAGTTCACAGGGTATCCATCAATTTTCCCAACCGTTCCAGATGCTGTTTTTCCTCCTCTGCGATACCATGGACAATGGCTGCAGAATCGGTGTTTTTCATGCCTGCCCCCACCCGCTGATACAGATCCAGGGCCTGGGCTTCAATGGACATGGCCAGGGATATCACCTCTTTTTCCACAGACAGATCCGGGTCAAACAGTTCCAGGTACTGATCTGTGGTCAATCCTCCCTCCCCTGCCGAAGTTTCCACCATGGCATCAAACTCTTCCCGTGACACAGCAGCATCAGCCATCCTGGTATAAGCATCGAAAATAGCATCCTGGTGCTTGACCTCAATGGCAGCCAGTTTCTCAAACAATGCCACCACCGCAGGAGTCCGGGCCTTGTCAGCCATATCCAGATAGAACCGGTACAGCCCCTGTTCCAGGGAATAGGCCACCTTGAGAAAGTCCTTCGGGGATTCTGTGCCGTCAAACAGGTCCATGCCGAGGGTCTGGGGCCCCACAGCGGTCTTGCCCTCCCAGGCCTTGATGCCCCCTGATACATTATACACCTGTTTGAAACCTCTGCCTGACAGCATCTGGGCAGCCACCCGGCTGCGCCCGCCCACCGCTCAGTAAACCAGGGTGGGTTTTTCAGGATCCAGTTCAGACACCCGGTCTGAAAGCTGGGGCAAAGGTATGAGCACAGCCCCGGGGATGTGGCTCTGCTGATACTCGGAGGGCTGGCGCACATCCAGGATGGTGATATCCTCCGGGGAATGGTCTGATATCATTTCTTGGGTTTCCCTGTAATCTTTTGATTTTACCGGGGTAAAAAACTGCATCCATTTCATGACATATTTCCTTTCTTTTTCACAGGACCTGCCGCCACGGCGTAGAGCAGGACACTGCCGGTTTTCAACGCCAGAAGTTCTGCTGCTTCTTTATCATACATGGCTCCGACACCACAGCACCCAAGACCGAAGGCTTCCGCTGCAAGGTAAATACGCTGACCTGCCCTGCCGGCATGCATCATCACATACCGGTATCCCCTGGATCCCAATGCTGATTCCACTGCACCAATATCCGCCAGAAACAAAAAATTCACCGCAGCCCGGCTGATCCAGGCCTGATCCAGGCAGACCCGGGCCAAAGCCTCTGCCTGGCTGCCTGAATGCATGCATGCCAGTTGTGACCCATCACAAGAAAAAGTGTACAATCCATCTGCCAGACCTTCCAGATTCTGACAGATCATTGCCGGCACAAGAAAATTTTTTGCCGCCGCCCCTGTCTCTTCAGGGATATGCTCTGAGTGAATGCTTGAAAAAACCTGCCTGAAAAATGCCGCCCACACAGAACAGGGCAGTTCATGTGTAATAAAATTGCGGCGGGACCGCCTGTTTGTAACTGCACTGCGAAAAGAAACCCCGGGACAAAAATCAGATGCCGGCACGGGTATAATCTTTGAAGGGCGGTGCTGAAAAACCTTTGCGCTTTCATCCGGCATCCGGGATTGCACAATTAAGGATCCTGCCTTGAACGCTTTTTCCAATATTTCATACCGAAGAGGGGCAAATGGTTCAGGCACCGGTCTGGCAGGCTGAAACGGTTGTTTATCAGGCACATCTTCCCGGGCATTACCCGAGCCCAGAAAAAGGCAGGCAAGAGGAACTTCCCGGGAAACATCCAGATCCAGGCCCTTTAGCAGCTGCTGGTCATCAAAATCATACCCTCCCCGCGCACCAATGCCTTCTGCTCTGGCTGCAAGCATCACCGATTCAGCCAGATGGCCGGCATCCAAAAGCAGATACCTGAAGGCGCGTTCCCTGTATTTCCATGCAGAATGATAAAAAATGCCTGTGATAACCAGGCATGCCCCTGCGCGCGCCCGGCCAGGCAGTGTTTTTCTCATGTCCAGGGGCCGGGAATTGATTTTGCATAAAAATCCCTGAACCGTGTCACAATAATACAATCCTGTATCAATACCAGGCATCTTCTGTATCGACAGATACAGTTGACAGGGATACAGCCCCCCGGCGGATGGCACGCTCCGGAACAGAATTGCCCGGGCCCTGTCTGCCAGGGTCACCCCATAGGACAGGGCCAGTATCCGGGAAACCGTTTTCAGATCCATCGGTTCATTCTGTTCTTTATCCGGCACCTGCCGGGCCAGTACCTGGTCCAACATGGCATCCAGGTCTGTCTGGCCCTTATCCCCGCCAGGAGCCTGGTGGGTTTCAGCAACTTTGTCCAAAGGAATTCTGCCCTGACAGACATAGGTTTTAAAAGGCGCCGGATACCTTGAAAAATCCAGTGAATGGGGGGAAATCCTGTGCCG
>JAABRW010000423.1 GCA_011390695.1 Desulfotignum sp. | reverse complement strand
GATGCCATGAATCGTGATGCGACCCCGGGTCTGCTGGTTTGTGATGGCAGGGCCTCCGCCTATCTGGATGAAATGGAACAACGAACCTATTACCGACTGTTGAAATACCATTATTATCTGGCCCGGGCTTATGAATACCGGCTGCTTCGACCCTATAACGAAACATTGAATCTTCAGGGGCTGATGCAGAAATTTGAAGAAATAGCCAGCATGAACACCGATCATGTCATTACCCCTGAGCAGTTTGCCACCTTGAGAAGCCTTTATGAAGACAAACTTGCAGAAATTGCAGAAAGTGTTTTTACGGATTATAATTCAAATACGCCTGAACTGTCTGCCGGCCAGCCTTTCCCGTTGATAGCGCATGAAATTGCCAGCCTGAACCGGGGGGAAACCGTTTCCCTGAATCTCATGGAGGAAGGGTTCTTTTTTCCGGATGAAGAAAATGTCAGGATTGTCAGCCTCAATGTTCACAGCATTGAAACCGAACCTGTCGATGGCAGTTACGGCAGCAATCCGATGGTCCGGATCAGAATTGAACACGCCGGTCTTTCAAATTTCAAGACAGACGGGGCTATTTACCAGTTCCGCCACTATAACAGCGACACGTCTAATCCAATCATCTGGGAAGCAAGGTGGTATCCGGACTTAGAAATTCTGAACCAGACAAAGCCCAGTGCTGCCAGTCAGTCCCTTTTGTGTACATTGCTCGGTATGTCCGACTGCTCCAGTCTGCTGTTCTTTTCACGGCCGTCAGCCTGGACAGACCTGAAAATTTCAAGGAGCTGCCGTGACGCGACCTGTTCGACAATCAGCATTAAAAACATCGTCCTGAATCTGGACTTTGATTATGTGCAAAGAAACGAAAGCCTGGCCAGAAAAGATTTTGAAATTCTGGTTTCCACAGCAGATACGTCCGGTTCAATTTCCGATGAATCCGATTTCATGCCGTATTTTACCCTGAACAAACCTGACTTCAACGGGCGAAAGGATGCAAGGGGCAGAGCCCTGAGGATATATGAATTCAGCAGCAATCCCGTAGAAGTCACTGCACCGTTCAGCTATGGAAGATGGGAATTCAGCAAGTGGACGGACCGGTATGGCTTTGATCTGCCCGGAGGCCCTTTTGAGACTCCGACTATCAGTCTTGCTCCTGAAGGCGATCGTATTATCTGCGCACAGTATGTATTGTCAGCAGTTTGTGCAGCCGATTTTGACGAAGATGGCGATGTCGATGGGCGTGATTTGTCCAAATTCAATGAAAACAATGTCAATCTGTCTGTCATGGCAACAGAATTCGGCCGCACCGATTGCAACCCATAGCGGTGAAATGACTATTTGACTTGTTGAACTGTTTTCCCGGAATTGGAGACATATTTACCATTGGCCAGAGCCATTGAACATTTCATGAATCGGCGTTACGACGCCAGGGCTGTCGTCTTGATGCTTTTTTTTGTAAGCCTCTGCCGACTGACGCTGGAAGTGGCCCCGTTGCCGCAAATAACGGTGGTTAATTGCTATTCCCGGTTGCTGGTGTATATCAATTTTTATCTGGTCATGTTTTTTTCATTCACCCTTTTATTGAAAATAGTGGCGGGTCTTTCCTTTGAAACAGCAGCCAAACCGGTATCAGTCGGGCTGCTGTTTGGAATAGCCCCGCCCCTGATTGATTACCTGTCAGGGGCAAAACAACCACGATATCAGTATTTCAAAGAGTTTGAGCCTTTATTGACGGCGGATTATCTACCTGTCGGTGAAACCATTGTGCTTTGGATGCTGGTCGCTGTTGTGGGGTTTTTTATCTGTTATCTGACCCGATCCTTCCTGCGTGGTGCGGTGGGGGCCATCGGAACCTACATCATAATACAGCTCCACGGTTTTGTTTTCGTTTGGCTGATCTGCAGCAGCGACATGTTTTCGCTTCAACCGCACATCCGCAGTGTTATCCTTTCCGTATTCAACCTGCTGGTTTCTTTTATCGTTTATGCCATACTGCGGGGACCTCCTGTTCTTGCTTCAATCACCCGGTTCAACCATGCGCTGCCCCATTTCATGCTGGCGGTTTCCGGGGCTGTCTGGGCGGGATATGGTTTCGGCAACGGGGTGATCAAGGGTGTCATTGTTCTGTTGTTCTTTGTATTTTTGCTGATTCAAAATGACTGCTATGACCGGGATGAAGATCAGCTTGCCAACCGAAAGGAAAATACGACACTGGATGATGTTACCTGGTCATCTTTTTTTGTTTTCTGCCTGTTGTTTTCCATTGCCCAGGTGAATTTTGTGATGGTCCTGATGATTGTGATCTGTTTTGTTGCAGGGTTTTTATATCACCATCCGTCAGTCCGATTGAAAGAGCGGTTCTGTCTTTCCTATAAAATTGAAGGCATCTGGGCCTTGATGGCCTTCCTGGCTGGGGCAGCCTCCCCCACAGGTTTTTCGGGCCAAGACCTTGTGTTGCCCTCTGTTGTCGTATTTGGCGGCGGCACCTTGATTTCGATACCCAAGGACTGGAAGGATGTCGAATCTGATCGCCTGGCGAAAATCCCGACATACTATGTGGTGCTGACCCATCGCGGACAGGATGAATATGCCATCCATCGGCGCATCGTAACTTGCGTGACACTGGGTCTGCTGATATTCCCTGTTCTGCTTTTATTTCGGAACGGAATTTCTGTACTGCATATGGTTTTTCTGCTGTCAAGCTGCGGGCCTGCATGGGCGCTTTTGGCCATGAAAGATCGGAAAAAAGCCGTTAAAACAATGCTTTGGCTGCTCAGCTTATACCTTTTTATATTTTCCCTGGTGCTGAGACAGTTCACACTACCGCCGATGTAACATTACTTGATTCTTTCATTTGATTCTGCTTAAAAATTCTGCTGCCAGGGCAGTGGTTACCAATTTTGAAAAAAAATACGCGGATGGCGCTTTCGGCAGGTCAACCGCCATAAAAAACACTGAACTTTCCCAGGAACCGCTTTCTTGCTGATGTTCAACAAAAAAATCAGCATGGTACGCGATTGCTTTGACGTCGCAACCCAGATTAAGAAGGGCATTCAACAGAAAAGCGGTATTCAGATAGTCATTTTTTTCAATGTATTGGGGGATCATTTCATTGATTTTCACAATCAAAAATGGAACTGCCTGGGCCACACAGGGTAACCTTTTTTGAAAAAAGGCCCTTGAAAGCGTATAATACAACACCGCTGAATCGGGATAATAGGTTAGAATTTCGTTTTCTCTTCCGCTTTTTATGGCATTGACAATCCAGTTGCAGGCAGCGATGGTCTTATTGTTTTCACCCAGATACAGCAGCACATTTGCATTGACCACGCCTTCAATATCATTATGTTTTTTTTCTCCCGGACGTATCCATGTTTTAAAAATGTTGTTTTCATCACGATTGTCATAGATCAGTTCTTTATTTTCAAGCAGATATCCCAGTGATTCAAGATGAAACGAGGCGCAGGAAATGTCATCCAGATCATGGTCAATTAACGTTCCGCAGAACCGCCACAGATCTCCTGCCTCCCTTTTACTGTCAATGAACGCACGCCCTTTTTCCAGCATTGTTCCTGTCTTTTCAGTCAGCGGAAAAAACTGCAGGGAATATAAAACAAAGGTTGTTGAAAAAACAGACCCTTTATGGATTCTGCACCCTTCTCCATTAATCGTCCGGCAGACCCGGGAAGGAAAATCCCCATTGGCTTCCTGCTGTATCGATAAAAAATCAACAGCTTTTCTGACGGACTGCTGAATATTGCCGGGAGATACTTCAGAGTGAACGATTTGGATTGAAATAAAAAGAATGGCCACCATTATGACTGTTTTCAAACCATCCGTTTTCAACATATCCTCCATGAATCAGGCGCAGGTCCAGACCCTGCCATAACAGGACCGGAGGCAAATCCCGGATCGTGGAATAATATTTCTTTCGTCATTATTCCTGGGTGACCCGGAGCACCTCTCCTATGGATGTGATCCCGTTGATAACCTTTGCCATGCCATCCTGGCGCAGTGTTGCCATGCCGGATTTTACCGTGGCAGCCTTGATCTGGTTGGCATCAGATGTTTTTAATACCAGGCTTTTGAGGGCATCGGTCATGATCATGATCTCAAAGATGGCCTGCCGGCCGGAATACCCGGTATTAAAACATTTGGAACAACCCACAGGTTTAAAGGCAGTTTTTCCAATATATTTATCCCCCCCGGCATTCAGTACCCGGATATGTGTTTCATCCAGCTGGTATTGTTCTTTGCACGCATTGCACAGCACCCGGACAAGGCGCTGGGCAATCACGGAGTTGACAGAAGAGGCGATAAGATAGGGCTCCATCCCCAGGTCCACCAGCCGGGTGACAGCACCGGCGGAATCATTGGTGTGCAGTGTTGAAAACACAAGGTGCCCGGTAAGGGCTGACTGAATGGCAATCTCTGCTGTTTCCAGGTCCCGTATCTCTCCGATGAGCACGATATCCGGGTCCTGACGGACGATGGAACGCAGTCCCTTTGCAAAGGTGATCCCGGTTTTGGGATTCACCTGGATCTGGCCGATCCCCTGGAGATTGTATTCCACCGGATCTTCAATGGTGATGATATTTTTATCAGGGGAATTGATTTCCGAAAGGGCCGCATACAAGGTAGTGGTTTTGCCGCTGCCCGTGGGACCTGTGACCAGCACAATGCCATTGTTCTGCCGGATAATTTTATTGATGAGCTGATAATTGTCCTCGGACAGACCGAACTGGGAAAATTCAAGAAAATACCCTGATTTGTTCAACAGCCTCATTACCAGGCGCTCTCCATGGGAGGTGGGCACGGTGGAAATGCGGATATCAATCTCCTGGTCCCCGATCCGGACCTGGGCCCGGCCATCCTGGGGCACCCTTTTTTCCGCAATGTTCATCCTGGCCATAACCTTGATTCGTGATATCAATGATGCCTGAAGTCCCTTGGGGGGATTGAACATTTCATATAAAATTCCGTCAATCCGGTACCTGATCTTTAAAATTTCCTGAAACGGTTCCACATGGATATCGCTGGCCC
The DNA here is from genome assembly GCA_011390695.1 of Desulfotignum sp. The sequence goes on along the minus strand of JAABRW010000423.1, from coordinate 4,832 downwards.
CTGCCTTGACTGCCTGGGAAATCATATGGTTCACCAGCCGTATGACCGGAGCATCGCTGGTGTCATCCAGCAGGTCCATGGTGCGTTCAAGTTCATCAATAAGGGTCAATCCATTGTCTTCCATGGTATCGACAAGCTGCTGGGCGCTTTCACCGGATCGGTCATACAGGGCATTGATGGCTGACAATATCTGGTTTCTGGGTGCCAGAACAAGGGTATAATCAACCATATCCAGCAAGGCCGCGATATCATCAGCATAACTCAAGTCAGACGGATCATTCACTGCAATAATGGAATTTTCCGCATCTTTAATCAGGGGAACCATAAGGCATTTTTTTAAAAACTGTCGTGAAATAATGGCGGTAACACCGTCTTTGACATTATCCACTGAAAGAATTGGTGTAAAAGGAATTGTATATACCTGTGACAGCACTTGCAGCACCTCGTTTTCCAGAACCAGTCTGGTTTCCACAGCAGATTCAAGCAGCCTGGAGCGGTCTTTTAAACAGGCTGTCTTGAGTTTTTCACAGTTGGCTTTTGAAAGCCCTGCCTTTTTCTCAATGATGTCGAAAAATGTATCAATCATTGGGTATCTGTGTCCCCGTGTCTGTGGATTCATCCATATTTTCTTGTGTTTTGTCTTCATCTTTGGGCAATTGGTTGTATAACAGCACCTCACCTTTTTTTATCAGGTTCATCTCCTTGGATTTTTCCTTGTAAATCTTGTTCAACTCCCAGGAACTTCTTACAACCCTGGGGGTCAGAAAAATATACAGGTTGGTTTTTTCTTCCCCCTGTGAAACGCTTTTAAATGCCCAGCCCAGGACAGGCACATCCCCCAGACAGGGGGTTTTGTATTCTGAGCTTGTCAGGCTTTCATCTATCAGGCCCCCGATTACAACGCTGTTGCCATCTTCGACAATAATGGTTGTTTCTATCTGCCGTTTCAATGTTGTGGGTCTGTCGGGACTTGTCTGGTTGACCGAGTCCAGTTTTGTCAATTCCTGGTTCACCTGGAGCTTGACCAGCCTGTCTTTGCTTATCTGGGGAGTAATCTTGAGGTTGATCCCCACATCCCTGTATTCAAAGGAACTGTATACTTGTGTACCTATATCGGCTGCCGCCGACCGTGTCTGGAAAGGCACATTCTTGCCCACGGTAATAATGGCTTCCTCGTTTTCCATGGTCAAGATCTGGGGGGTAGCCAGAATATTTACATCCTTATCATTTTGAAACGCCTGGACAACTGCCTGGATATCTGGAAAAGTCACACCGCCGATATTAAAGTTTTCCCCCAGAACCCCCAATGAAAACCCGGTCGGAAAAGTGCCCGAGCCGGCGACGTCTGAAAGATTGGTGTGTCCTGTACCACCTGTAGCACCGAATCCACCAAAAATCACTTTGTTGTCGCTATCAAATCCCTGGGCTGCCTTCCATTCTGTGCCGATGTTCAGTCCCCGGGTCATGTTCACTTCCATGATAAGGCTTTCAATATAAACCATTGACCGGGGAATATCCAGTTTGGATATAACCTCTTCCAGTATCGGATAATCTTCTTTTTCCGCCATGATAATAAGGCTGTTGGTGGCTTTGTCCGCCATTATTTTCACCTTTCCGGACAGCAGCGGCGCGCTCCTCTGACCCGGGGTCTGGGGCTGCTTATTTTCCATGGCAGGTATTTCCTGGAGCACTTTAACCAGATCTTCTGCAGACGCATGTTCCATGTAGTACACCCGTATCTTTTCCCCTCCTTTGGCGATTTTCTGGTCCAGTATATCCACCAGGTCCTTAATCCGCTGGATTTCAAATTCACTGGCCAGCAGGATAATGGTGTTGGTCCTTTCATCAGCCACAAAGGTCACATCCTGCTCCTGATTGGGCTGGCCTTTCACCCCCCTTGCCCGGGCGGAAAAAACCGCTGAAATGTTCTGCACCAGCTTTTGGGCATCTGCATATTTGACAGGGATCACCGAAATTTGTCTGCCCGTACTTTTTACATCGATTTCATCCACAATTTTCAGCAGCCGACTGATACTGGAATGGGTTGCCGTGACAATGAGCATGTTGGTATCGGAATAGGCCAGAAGCACGCTTCCTTTGGGCACCAGAGGCAGAAACAGTTTGCGCAGTTCTTCGGAACTGGCATAGTTCAACGGGATGATTCTTGTCACAATTTTGTCCTCAGGATCTTCTCTAAGTACACCTTCTGCCACAACGCTTGTGTCGATATTGTCTCCTTTTGCATCCGGCATGGGAATAATTTTGATCACACTGCCGGATGTAACCGTTGCAAAACCGTTTATTTCAAGCACTGATTCAAAAACTCTATAGGCAGCTTCTACAGACATTTTGGTGGGAGAAATAATGGTCACCTTTCCCCGGACCCGATTGTCCACCACAAAATTTTTCCCGGTCAATTTACTTATAAATTTTATAAACACATTAATGTCAACATCATTAAAATCAATGGAGACAAGCTGGGAGTCTGTACCGTTCTGGTCCGGGGTTTCAACTGCATGGCCCCTGGAAATCCCGGCCAAAAAACAAAAACAGCACACATACAAAACAACAGTCTGCCAAACCGGATTTCTGCTGCACAACATTATGATTGATCTCCTTTGCTGGTTTCCTCAGGAAAGGTCTGGGGCTGGGACATTTCTTCATTCTCCTGTTCCTGTTCCACCGTTTCAGATTCATAGTCAGTTGCCGGAAATGACAGATCCATTGTCTTACCCCTTCTTAAAACAGTCATACCGATCTCTTGTGTTCCCTGGATTTCCATGAGCATGTTCATACCATCTGCTGCTGTCACAATGGGTGTTCCGTTGATATCCTTGACAATATCGCCATTTCTCAACCCAATCTGCCTGAAAATCGAATCAGGCCGTATACCGTAAACCATAAGCCCATCCGGCACCCCCTGGGAAAAATAGGGCCGGAATTTAATCTGCCTCATGATTTCTCCGGCATTCTCCAGCATCGGCCCGGCCAGCGGTTGATTCTGGGCCATGTGGGCGGCCGCAGTGCCGGCAGTATTTACAAGGGAGGGAGCAACAGGTTTGCCTGACAGGTCTGTCTGCATTTCAAGCACCTGGTCTTTGCCCTGAAAATTGAGTATCACTTCATGGCGCAGAATTTCTTTGACCTGTGCCCCCTGAACCATATCTCCCACCTGGTACAAGGCCTGCTGTCTGGCATTTTTATCTTCGATCACCGCCCATAAAACAGAAGACCCTGTAACCGTTCCCCAGAGGGCCAGTTTCAGGTTTGTGGGTTCAAGTTTTACCGGTTCCGCCGTTGTTTCAACAGGTGTTTCCTTTTTTTCTATCTCCACCTTGAACAGATTTCTTTTGACAATGGCATCATACTGATCAGCATCAGAATCAGCCTGAACCTTGCGGCCTGCATCTATTTCTGCCGGGGCAGAAGCCATTCCCCGTTCCGGCGTTTTTTCGATGTCAGGCAGCACAGCGGCATAAAAAAGATCAGCACCGACATATGCCATCGCAGCAATCACCCCCATATGGATAAAGGCAAATAAATATTTCATATTCCGATCTTTGGATGCATTAATGTTCCTGAAAGCCCAAATTTAATCCCGTCTCTGGAAATGTTTTTCACCGCAGCTTTTATGGCTGCATTATCTGCAAGCACTGCCAGATACGGTGATTCCGGCAGTACCAGGCCCACCAGGTTCAACCGGCTTTCCTTTAAGGGAAATTCCAGCTGGATATCTCCTGTGAGTTTTATATGAACAATGGGCCCTTTTGCAATACAATTTGTGATTGTTATGGTATTGCCCGTCTGGGTATACGCTGCTTCAACCTGAGAAAAATCAACCAACGGCAGATTCATCCGGTTGAACAATGAATTTTCCATGACTGCGGAAACATTTCGGATAACACAGGTTCCCTTGCTCTGTTGTTTTTCATTTCCCTGTCCAAAAAAACTATATTCACCATTAATTTCACAGCTTACGGTAATATCAGCAAGCTCTGTCTGATAAAGAAACTGGGTTATTGTGATATCAGACATGGTTATTTGTGCCTCCGACACTGCCAGAGGATCAAAACGGATAACCCTGAAACTGCCATTGGCGGTTCCCTGGAATATTTTTGATTGAAAGCCGATAGTTTTTTCCTTTTCAAAAAAAGCCGGAAGCGACAAAGATATACCAAAGGTCTGAGGGGTTATGGTTATATCAGGGCCCATGGAAAACCGGGCGTTATCGAAGAATACACGCAGCGGCGGAAAAAGATCTGCATCCTCCATACTCACCTGTACCATTGCATTCGGCCTTGTCACTGTCCGGGACAGATATGCTGCCACCTTTTTGCCGGGAAACAATACAAACACAAACAGCACAAAGGCTGCCATGGAAAACAAAAAGTAAAACAGAACCAGTTTGACGTTCATGCCATTAATTGTCCTTTACCATCAGTGTCTGGGCCTCGATAATTGCATCCAGTTTTTCTTTGTCTGCACCGGTTTTGTTCAAAGACAAAGAGGTTATTGCAACCCCGTTATCAGATGATTCGATCCGGTGGAGAAAATCCACCAGTTCCTTTAAATACACCTCTGCCAGTTTGAATTTTACGGTTTCAATTGTGTAAGCGGCGTTTTCGATCTCTTTGCTGAAGGGCTGCATATATGCCACATTGGTTTTCACCCCGCTTTGCTGTGCCCGCGAATCCAGAAAGGCAAACAGGGAAAACCCTTTTTCTCTGTCTGCAAGTGCCTGTGCTCTGGTGTCAAAAGAAGAAGAAACAGCGGCATACTGCTGCTGCAGCAAAACCATTTCATCTAAGGCTGTCTGTTTTTGCTGCAGCACC
>JAABRW010000422.1 GCA_011390695.1 Desulfotignum sp. | reverse complement strand
GTTTTTTTCTGTCAGGGGCATCAAATGTTTCCATGTTTTCCAAAAAAACCGCATCCCCTAAAAAATTGTCAACCCGGCAGCCGTATGCAGCAGCTGTGTCTGCGGCTATTTCATGGCAAAGATTCAATATGAGAAAAAAATCTCTGGGCCGAAGACAATTTCTGACAACACTTGATCCCACTATATCCATGAATGCGTAAACACCGTTTGATTCAATAACAGGGATCATTTTCAACTGCTTTGCTGTCACCGCCCCCACCGCCTGGAGATGGTTTTTCAATTCATCCAGCTGCAGGATTTTTTCATTCAATTGGACAAAGGTCTGACGAAGGTTTTTTTCTTTGCGCCAGATAATTTTTGCTGCCCGCCGTCCCTTTGCCTGTCCCAGATGGGCCAGAGAAGCGGTTTCAATGGCACTGATGAGCAGATCAAACCGGCTTTTCAATTGCCGGCAATAACCGGGGTTTTCCCCGGATTTTTCAAACAATTGCGGATCCACGGTGTTGAACACGATGGCCCCGTAGTCGGGAATATACACCGATACAAAATTATCCGGCTTAAACCAGTGGATGATGTCCAGATTCACCTGAATATCAGACAATATCTCAAATTTCCGGCCGTCATAAGCAACAACAGAAAGGCTGCCGCCCGGGGACTGCCGCATCTGTTTTTGGGGAATATGATCGATAAAAACAATTTTCACCCCGTTTGCATAATATTCCCCATGTTTGCGCATCACATGGGCGATAACCCCTTGCGTTTTTATCTGTCTGCCATGCGCATCTGCTGCAAACAACCGTATGGGGGACAGTTTTATCCAGCGTATCACAGCAGGGCCAAAGAATTGGAACCCCAGCCCTGCCATCCCGATACCGTCCAGCTGGTGTACCACTCCCCGGTCCCATTTATGGGGCGGCAAAAATTTTTCCCCTGTATGGTCTGTTCCATACACCACACCAGCCAGTCTGGCCTTTAAGAGACGGCGGCTGAAGCGCAAAAGCAGCTTCAACACATTTTTTTTCCTGAAGGCAAGGCGTTCAAACCGATGGATATCTGGCAGATCTGTTGTCATTTTATTCATTGAAACGTGTGAAGCATAATGCCGGCAGCCGAATGGTTTGAAAAAGATACAAGGCTGCCGGCTGCATCTAATAACAATAATTTTTTATATATCGCGGCCGGTTTATAAAATCCAGTAAAATATAAAAAAAATCACAAAAACAAAAGACAAGGTCCGGTTTTTGTTTTCTAACAACAAAGAGCTGCCCGGAGAAAAAGAGATGAAATGCATTCAGACAATGGCTTTGAGAATCTGTTTGGTTTTGACAAGGGCTTTTGCCATCTGGTTGGATTTATACCCCAGATCAAGCTGAACACAGTCTTTTTTGATGAATGTGAACCGGGCAATCTTCTGCCATTTTTTTTCCAGTTCATGTGGTGCAATTTTCATATGTGCAGGAGAAAACGTCAGAACCAGCGTGGCAGGATCTATATCCATGCGCTGGATACCTGCCTGGATGGCATAGACCCTGAGCATGATTTTCAACAGCATGTTTTCCGCCTGCCTGGGCAGTTTTCCATATCGGTCGGTCAACTCTTTTTTTATGTCTGCAATATCAGACACCTTGTCCAGTCTGGACAACCTCCGATACAGGGTCAGCCGCTGTTCAACAGATGCAATATACTCTACTGGAAATCCTGTGGATATACCGGCATTGATCTCAGGATCCAAAGGATCAATGTAGGCATCTCCTTTCAGATCGTGGACTGCCTGGTCCAGCAGCTTTAAAAACATCTCATAGCCCACTGCTGCAATATGGCCGGACTGGGAAGCCCCCAGGGCAGTACCGGCACCCCGGATCTGAAGATCTTTCATGGCAATCTGGAACCCGGATCCCAGATCCTTGTATTCCATGAGGGCGGCAAGCCGTTTTTTGGCATCTTTGGAAATCATGGATTCATCGGAAATGAACAGATAGGCATAGGCCTGGTGGTCACCACGTCCGATGCGGCCCCGGAGCTGATATATCTGTGCCAGGCCGAACCGTTCCGCCTTGTTTATGATCATGGTATTGGCAGCTGGAATATCCAGGCCGGATTCAATGATGGTGGTACACACCAGCACATTGATCTCCCTGTTGACAAAGGCGAACATGACCTTTTCCAGCGCATTCTCACTCAGCCGTCCATGGGCGATCCCGACTTTTGCTTCCGGCACCAGTTTTTGCAGGTTTTCCGCTATTTTAGAAATGGTTTTGATGTTGTTGTGCACGAAAAACACCTGGCCGTTCCTGGAGAGTTCTTTTTGGACGGCATCTTTTACAACTGCATCCTCATAAGTTGAAATATAGGACACAATGGGCTGACGGTCAGCGGGCGGGGTTTTGATAACACTGATATCCCGCATGCCGGTCAAAGACAGGTGCAGGGTCCTGGGAATGGGGGTGGCGCTCAATGCCAGGACATCCACTGTACTGCGTTTTTTTTTAAGGGTTTCTTTGTGTTTGACCCCGAAACGCTGTTCTTCATCAATCACCAGCAGGCCTAAGGATTTAAAATCCACATCCTTTTGCAGCAGCCGGTGGGTACCGATGACGATGTCCAGTTGTCCACTGGCAAGCTGCTTCAGGATATGTGTCTGTTCTTTGCGGCTGCGAAACCGGGAAAGACAGGCAATATGAACGGGATAATTTTCAAACCGTTCCTGAAAAGTGGCAAGGTGCTGTTCCGCAAGAATAGTGGTGGGCACCACCACAGCCACCTGTCTGCCGTCAGTAACTGCCTTGAATGCCGCCCTTACCGCCACCTCTGTTTTGCCGTATCCCACATCCCCGCACACAAGCCGGTCCATGGGGGTGTCCGATTCCATGTCCAGATGCACATCATCAATGGCCTTGAGCTGGTCCCGGGTTTCTTCATAGGGAAACGTGGTTTCGAAATCGTTATAATAATTGTCAGGCCGGCTGAAGGAAAATCCCTTGTTTGTTTTTCTTCTGGCATACAGATCCAGCAGATCTGCCGCCATTTTTTCCACCTCTTCTTTTGCTTTTTCCTTTGATTTAATCCAGGCTTTGGAACCGATTTTATCCAGCACCGGTGTATATCCCTCCACACCGATATATTTGCCGATCATTTCAATGCGGTCCACCGGCAGGTACAGTTTGTCTTCATCCTTGTAAACAATCAGAATGAAATCCTGGGATATGCCATTGACAGTCAGACTGCACAACCCTTCATACCGCCCTATTCCGTGCTCCATGTGCACGACGATATCCCCGTTCTTCAATTCTTCCGGGGCGATCATCTGTGTTTTCACATCCTGTGAACGGCGTTTTACCCGACGCAGCCGCTTTTTGCCGAAAATTTCGTTCTCCGTAACAATGGCCAGGCCCTGATCCTCTAAAACAAACCCTGCTGACAGGTCCGCCAGCATGTAATATATGCCGGCCGTCTGTTTTGCAGCAGTGTAAAAATCATCCACAGGAAAAAGGGGCAGGCCATAGGGTGCCATAAGGGAAATCAGCCGCTGGGCCCGGGATTTCTGGTGTACCACACAGACAATTTTTCTGCCCTGTTCCAGGTGGTTCTGCATCCATTCCACTAAGGGTTTTAACGGGGTGTCTGATGCTTTTTTTTCAAAAAGCCGGCCTGACAACGCGTCATTGGTTTCAGGGGCAAAGTGAAAAACCCGTGAATATTTTTGCTCCGATGCAATTGCCAGTTCCTTGAAAACAAGGTGCTTTTTTTTTTGAACCTTTGCTGAGACTTCATCAAAGGACAGATAAATTTCATCGGGCAAAACACACAGCCTTTTTTCCGCTGAAACGGTATGAAAATTTATCCGGGCCTTGTTTTCAAAATCACTTGCCCTGGATGCAAGAAGATCCGGAGAATCCCATATAATAAGGGTTTGTTCCGAAAGATAGGCAAAAAAAGAATCCAGACTGCTGTATACAATGGACAACATGCTTTCAATGCCTGAAAATCTGCCTGTATTGCGGGTTTGTGTAACATATTCTCTGATTTTTGCAGCATCCAGGCCGGCACGCGTGCCGGCTGTACGCAGTCTTGCCAGAATATGGGGCAGTTCGTGTTCAAAAACCACAGCTTCTGTAGCCGGAACAATGACTGCTTCTGACAATTCCTGGATACCCCGCTGGGTATAGGGAGAAAAACTGCGGATGGATTCCACAAGATCCCCGAAAAATTCCATGCGCACAGGCCGCTTATCACCTGGCACAAAAATGTCCAGAATTCCGCCCCGCACAGCATATTCCCCCGGATCTTCCACCAGAGAAGAGCGGGTGTAGCCCCCGGCTTCAAGGCTGGCTATCAGGGCATCCCTGTCGGTTTCTTCATTGGCCATAACCAGTTCGGAACATCCAAGGATGGTTTTTTTGGGAATCAGTTTCTGGAGCAGGGTATCGATATATGTCACCACCAGATATGGCGATGATCTTTCTTCCACCAGACAAGACAACACTGCCAGGCGCTGGGTGGAGGTCTGTCTGTGGTAAGACAACGACTTAAAAGGCAGAATATGATACCCCGGGAAAAAAAGAACCGCATCTTTTTGGTCCGGCAGAAAAAACAACAGATCATCCATGAATTTTGCAGCCGCCTTCTGATCCGGCAGAACCACCACCATATCACGAGGGGTGCAAGTAAACAGCCGGGCGGTCAGAAAGGCTTTATGGGCACCGTCTTTGCTGGTGAGCACCAACGCGTTGTCATGGGACTGCATATGGTCGATAATAGCGGATATCATGGACAAGGATATATATGGACAATAGTATGGGGGTAAAAGGTCAATGTAAATTTACTGGCCTTCATTTAAAGCAAGATGCTCAAAGAATCAAGTCCTAAATGGGTATGAAGTTATTTGAATTTATTGGCCAGCCCATTGTCAATCATGTAAATACAGACTTCATTGGCACCCTGGCTGGTATAGCCGAATTTGGCGGACAGATTGTCAATAAGGAATTTTACATCTTTTTTAATGCGTTTGTCATGGGTTCTGAATTTTTCGGTATCAAAATCCTTGATGGCATTTCTGAAATTTTCATTGTCGATAAACGGTTCCAGCACCTTTTTTTTTAGATTGTGCACATACCGTTGGTACAAAGATTCAAACAGCCGGGTATCCACGATATCCTTGCCCTGAATCATGATTTCATGGGTCAGGGTGCGGGTGGTGTATTCCTTGAGCACATCATGACGGAGTTCCTCTCTGCGTGCTTTATTCAGATTTTCTGACAAAAGTCTGTTTTCAATGCTTTCAAGAAATGCTTCGGTCACATGGAGCTCCTCTTTGGTAAAAATACAGTTCACTATGGAATCCAGTTCATTGGTGACCGCAGAAATATAATTTTTGATATCCCTGGCAATCTGGTCTTCATTATAATAGTACAGGGATTCTTTTACCTGCTGGAGTACGCTGTAGTCATACATGCGCAAAAGACTGGACAAAAACCCTTCCGGAAGCAGCTGTCTGGACTGGGTGTCCCGTTTTTTAAAAAAGGTGCACAGATCCGGCATATTTATCAAACGGTCTTCTCTGGCATATTTGGAATAAAATTCATCAAAAATCTTAATGGAATCTCTGCCGGAAAGCCCTTCTTTGCCGTAACTTTCCGATTCAGCAATGATTTTTGAAAGCATTTTTTGATCCAGCCGGCGAAGATCTTCATCATCCAGCCATTTGGGAATATTGCCGGAAAATATTTCCATTTTCAGGAGCATGAGTTTGTCATCACAAAAATTTTTGTATTTATCCGGTTTTTCGATCCAGTCTTCAAGGGCGGCAGATCTTTTGCCGATGCGGGTACACACAATGATCCTGGCAAAATTGTCCAGCACCATGGGCAGAAAGCTGCCCTCTATATGGCGGCCGAATATGTTGATATAGATTTTTGTTTCTGTTTTCCAGTCCAGTACATAGGGAATATCAATGTATCTGATGCGGTCTGTAAAGGAAGGAAAATCCCTGATGTTTTTTTTATCCTCAGGGTTCATTAAAGCAAAAAACAGCGCGTCCACCCGTTCTTCCATATTTTCTACCTTGTGGACCCCTTCGGATATAATGTTGTGCAGCTCCACCAGCCGTTCAATATTGTGGGATTTGATATCCATCAAAGCATAAATTCCGTTATTGATCTTGGCAAAATTGGAATAGGTATAGTGGATGAGATTGGAATCCTGGAACAATGTGTTGATGCGGTTCTGGAGCATCTGGTTGGAAATGATATTCTGTTTGGATGGTTTGTCCCCGGGGTTGAACACGGAAATACCGTTGCCGATCCTGCGGTTAATGTAATAGGGTCTTGCATAGAGCATCTTAAAGACCTCTGCGGGGTGCTGGAGCCGCTCAAGCAGGGCATTGTAAATAGAAGAACACACCGTACAGGTTTCTTCTGTGAACACCCATTCATATTCTTTTTCCGTAAACAGCCGCCATTTGAACTGATCATTTTTAATTAATTCATCCAGAACCCCCCGGCGCTGTTCCTTGGGAATAACCAGAAACGGGTTGTCATGGGCAAGGCAGGGGACTTCGATATAATCACGCTCATGGATCGCCAGTGACAGTTCTTCCGGTTTATTGCCTGATGCCTCATTTTCTTTTTCAACATACTGGATCAGGCGCTCAAAGGCAGACAAGGAAAGAGAATGGTCCTGGTCATGCAGCTTTTTAATGTTCAAACGCCAGACAATCTCATACCTGAGTCCTTCATCCGTGTTGGCATAGCTTTCAAACTTTTTGAGCAGGTTGTTTAAAAAAGTACTCTTGCCGCAGCCATGGGGTCCGTAAAAAATATAGATACGGTTCTGCTGGGCACCATGGCGCAGGTATTCCATTTGTTTCATGAACCGGTTGGCAAAAAGCATGTCCGGAAAATAGGGATTGTCAGATCCTTCCACAAAAAGCCTGGTACAGTCATAATGGGTAAACGCAAGGTTATCCTGCTCACCGGTCACAGGATCTTTGTATTCATCCACATGGGCTTTGACCATATCGTGAAATGACTGGAATATGTTTCTTAAAATCTGGGAAGGCCGGTCTTTTAGAATATTTAAAAACATCTCAAAGGAAACAGGATGCAGCCGCTGGTAGTCCTGAATGCTTTTTTCCAGAAGTTCCAGGGCCTGGTCAACAGATTCTGTTGAGACTGCGTTGTCATCCATCATAAATTATAACTCCTGCTTGTGCAGTTTACGGTCCTTGATTATATACCGCACCCGTTTCCATTCAATGGGAAGCGCTATCGGTTCAGGAAAAGAACCTTGTGCAGAAGGGTCCCAGAAATTGGTATACCTGGGATCCAGCTGGGTTGCGGATTTGGGTTCACTGGTTTCCAGATACACCGGTCCCCCCCATAAGAATTCAATGCCGATCATGGTATTTTCTATAAAATCGGATTTCAACGGCTTGTTTTCAAACCGGTGGTCCAGGTACAGGATACCGTCTTTGGTTTTTTCAGCATCAATGCGGATATCAGGTGGATGGTACAGGGTATTGATGACCATCTGTTTATAATCATCTGCTTTTTTGGACTGAATATAATACTGCCAGGTCATGTTCTGGTTGTTGATCCGTTTGCCGGCAACAAACAATTTGTGCCTGTCCACAAATGCCTGTTCCAGAAAATAATTGATGAAGGTAAAATCATTCATGTCCTCTCTGACCTTGAAGATAAAAGATTGGCCGGTGTTTTTGTGCTGGTCGTATTTTTTTTTGAGAACCGCGTCCTTGAGCAGAAAATATGCAAAAGAATACCGTCCTTTATCCTCCATTTCATGAATATGTTCAAACAGGCGCATGCCTAAAGCGTAAGGGTTGAGACCGACCTTGGGCATGGCAGTCACGGAGGCATTTACTTTTGCATAATCGGTCTCATGCCCGCTGATTCTGTCATCGGCCATGAACAATTTTTCATGCCAGAACGATGCCCATCCCTCATTCATGATTTTGGTACGGATCTGGGGCTGAAAATACAAAGAAGTGGTTCTGACAATATGGATCACAGACTTCATCCATTCATTTTCTTCTTTTCGCAAAAAAGGGGAATACCGGAGAATATATTCCATGATATCCATTTTAGGCGGGGATTTCTGTGCAGTTTCCTTTCGAAAGAGTTCATTGAATTCCGGATATTTACCTGTTACCTGGCTGAAAAAATCCACATTGTCTTTTTTGCACTGATTGTACCGGGATATTTCTTTTACATATTCATGCTGGGGCACGGATATGATCTTTTGCAAAAACAGATCAAAATAAAAATCTGTTCTGGTAAGTTTTTTGGAACCGGTTTTTAAAAAGGTGCGGTTCAGGTCCCTGTGAAAACCTGTCAGGTTGTCCATTCCCCTGGCAAACTCAATAACATAATCCACCCACCTGCCTTTTTCGCTCCGGAGTCTGGCAATGAGGCGTTTGTCTGCCAGGGCCTGGCCTGCCAGATCAATATCCCAGGTGTTTTTGTAAAACAGGTTGTTCTGGAAAAAATCAATATGGGCCAGCACATGATAAAAAATCATGACATTGAGCCAGTCCGGGTTGTTGTCATTGTAATAGGAAATGGCAGGCCGGGTGTTGATAACCGTTTCAAAGGGGTTTGACGGATATGCCTCATACATGCCTTTGCCCGACAGCACCCTGACATCATGCACCCAGTAATCATAAAGGGTGGGAATCATCATTTTGGGGGACAACTCAATCAAATCTCTGTTGGTGACAATGTACTCCAGGGTTTCGTCGTCAAACCGCAACCCTGCATCCCGGGCCCGGATTTTGCACTCTTCCATAATGCCTTTGACATGTTGACTGACAAGTTCCATGCATTGCTCACTTTCGGTCAGACCTGCACAACCATTTCTCAGGAAATCAGGGTCTTGATGCCCTGGATAATCCGGGAATCATCCACATTTTCCGCCATGACATCCAGTTTGATAAGATGGTTGTGACTGGTCAGCAGGCCTGAAGATTGTATGTATTTTTCCACTTCCGTCTGTTTGGACCCCACATAGGCATGTTCCACTATGGTTATTCCGATCCTGGCTGCATAGGCCAGCATTTTTTCAATTTCTGCCAGGGTCTGTTTGCCGTCCTTGTCCCAGTCATCACCGTCTGTGCCGTGAAACACATAAATATTATAGTCCCGGGCAAGGTTTTCTTTTTCCACAATATCATTCACCAGTTTAAAGGCGGTATACACTTTTGTGCCGCCGGCTACTTTATAGGAGTAGTATTTTTGAAAATCAGAGACTTCCCTGGCTTCGGTATCATGGAGAACAAACCGGGTTTCCACCTGTTTTTCATACTGGTACACCAGCCAGGAATACAGCATCACATGCTGGGATACCACGGTCTGGGTGACCTTTCCCCCCATGGAACCGGAATAGTCCCGCAAAAAAAACACCAGGGCCTGGGATTCATATTCTTTTTCTCTGGAAAGAATCCGGTAGATCAGGTCCTGGGGGGAAACAATGAAACCGGTGGTGTCAATGTTTGACACATCCGGGATTCTGCCTAAAGAGATGTTGGTTTCAACAATTTTTTTCAAGGTGGCCTTCTTGTCCAGCACCTGTCCGACACCCTGGTTCTTGTCGGTGAGATCATACACATATCTGGCAAGCACTTTTTTTTTGCCCTTGTCTTTTAAATTTGGCAGTTCAAAATCCTGGGACAGTATTTTTCCCAGTTCATAGGCATTGGCCTCGATTTCGTGCTCACCGCCTTTGCCCTCACCAGGTCCTTCGCCCTCGCCTTCTCCTTCACCTTCGCCTTCTTCTGGCCGGATGGGCTGTTCGCCGATGACGTCTCCTTCCTGGCCTTCACCTGTACCCCCTGTAGGCTCCGCCTCTCCTTGTTCCTGTTCCACAATAATATCATCATGCACAAATTTTTCTTCCACTGTGGTGGGCACCACAATGATTTTTTCTTTATTGCCGGACCCTTGTTTTACAATACGTCCGATGCGGATCTTGCGTTTAAATCCGTCTGCTTCTCT
>JAABRW010000421.1 GCA_011390695.1 Desulfotignum sp. | reverse complement strand
AAACCGGTCAATGACCTGAGCCGGGGATGCACGGTTGCCGATGTGGTCAACACCATCGCCATCACAGCTATCCAGGCCGCAGCGGAAAAAGAGGGATCATGAAGATCCTGGTGATCAATACTGGCAGTTCCTCCATCAAGTATCAACTGTTTGACATGGCAAAAGAAACCGTGCTGGCCGCAGGCATGGCTGAAAGACTTGGCAGTGATGCCGGCACCCTGTCCCACACCGTCACGGCGGCGGACGGCGCCCCGAAAACCATCGAGATCACCGAAAACCTGGACCACGCCCGGGGCCTGGCCCGCATCGCCGCCCTGCTCATGGATGCAACACACGGGGTGATCAAGGATACTTCCGATATTGCCGCCGTGGGCCACCGGGTGGTGCATGGGGGAGAAACCTTCCAGGATCCCAGGATCATCGACCAGAGTGTTTTGGATGAAATCGAAAAAAACACCCCCCTGGCCCCGCTGCACAACCCGGCCAACCTCACCGGCATCCGGGTGGCCGGGTCGGTGTTCCCCACTGCCTCCCAGGTGGCGGTGTTTGACACCGCCTTTCACCAGACCCTGCCGGAAAAGGCCTATATGTATGCTTTGCCCCATGACCTGTATGACACCCACCGGGTGCGCCGGTACGGATTCCACGGCACCTCCCATGCCTATGTGGCCGGCAAAGCCGCAAAGTTTCTGAACACCCCCCTGGACCGGCTGAACCTGATCACCCTGCACCTGGGCAACGGGGCCAGTGCAACAGCCATCCAAAACGGCAGAAGCGTGGACACCTCCATGGGACTGACCCCGCTGGAGGGCCTGGTCATGGGGACCCGCTCCGGGGATGTGGATCCGGCCATCCCGTTTTTTTTATCCAGGCACCTTAACATGTCCCTGGATGAGATCGATGCAATTTTCAACCGGCAGAGCGGGCTCAAAGGCCTGTGCGGGGAAAATGACATGCGCAGGGTACTGGAAAAGGCGGACACCGGGGATGACCGTGCCAGGCTGGCCTTAGAGGTGTATACCTACCGCATCAAAAAATATATCGGGGCCTATTTCGCCGTTCTGGGCCGGGTGGATGCGCTGGTTTTCACCGGCGGCATCGGGGAAAACGCTTCCACTGTCCGGGAGCACTGCTGCCGTGGCCTGTCATGCTTTGGCATTGAGATCGACCCGGTCAGGAACAAAGACAAAAAAAACCAGCTGCGGCGGATCAGCTCCCAAAATACCTCTGTGGCAATCCTGGTGATACCCACTGATGAAGAACTGGAAATCGCCCGACAGACCCAAAAAAAGATCCTGGGAAAAAATTTTCCCACCCCCAGAATCCTTCCCTGACAGTCCGGGCCATGGAATGCCCGGTAAGGACATACCGCCAGGATAATGATCCAGAGGCCAAATTCTGTCGTGATGTCAGATTCATAGTTCAGGGACCAGTCTCAGGGTAATCTTCCGGATGGAATTGTTATTGGAATCGCTCACAAAAAAGTGCGGGCTCCAGGCAGGTGAGATGGCAACGCTCTTGGGCCAGTTCATGCGAGCGGACTGGGCCGGCACATTGTCCAAAAAACCGGCTCCAGAACCCACAACGGTCTGAATGATCCCGGTGGCCGCACATATTCTGCGGATCCGCTGATTTAGGGTGTCCGCGATATAGAGGTTTCCAAAGGCATCCGCGGTCACATCATTGGGTAGGTTTAAGAGGGCTGATGTGGCCTGCCCCCCGTCCCCGGAATATCCTCTCATAGCCGAGCTGCTGCCGGCCACGGTGGTGATGATGCCAGCGCTGTCCACCTGCCGGATGGCAGAGTTCGCAGTATCGGCAATGAAAATGGTTCCGTCGGGCCGGACATGAACCCCATGGGGGGTATCCAACCTGGCGGCAATGGCCGCCCCGCCGTTTCCAGAATACCCTTTAACCCCGTTGCCGGCCACGGTGGTGATGATGCCGGCGCTGTCCACCCGCCGGATCCGGTGGTTTTTGGAGTCGGCAATATAGTAACTATTGGATGCATTGTGGAAAAAAACCGATAAGGGCTCATTCAGTTCTGCGGCCGTGGCCGGCCCCCAGTCGCCGGAATAATTTCCATTCCCGGTACCGGCCACGGTGGTAATGATGCCGGAGGGGTCCACCCGTCGGATCACGTGGTTTTGGGTGTCGGCAATGTAAATGTTGCCCCCTGGGTCCACTGCCACCCCGCAGGGGTCATGAAGCTGGGCATTGACAGCCGGCCCCCAATCTCCGCTGTAACCCCGCGTGCCGTTGCCCGCCAACAGGGTCATGATACCGGCCGGATCCCGTTTGACGATGCGGACGTTTCCAGTGTCGGCAATGAACAGATTGCCGGTTCCATCCAGACAGATTTGCTCCTGCCTGGATGGGGTCCCGGTGATCCCTGCACTCCAGTAGTGGTAACTGCGTTTCAGGGCAGTGGTGCTGCCCTGGGCCATGATGGTCAGCGTGATGGCATCGGTATATCCCGGCTGTGTGGAATTTAAAATTGTCCGGGTATAGGTAGAGCCGTTAAAGACCACCTGCTCTCCAGCGGTGCGATAGCAGGGATCGGAAAAGATTTGCCACAAAGAGTCCTGGAGCACGGCATGCCGGTCAAATCCTGACTGAACCGCATCCCTGTGAAGGGCGGTCATGTTAACCTGGGTGGCGGTATAAAGATTCAGGGTCACCAGGGTCACGGCCATCAGGGCCAGGATCAGCAAAAGACTGACGAGTAAAAATCCCTGTTCACTGCGCAGAATCATAGGCCCTGACCCATCCGGTCTATTCATCCCCCCGGGATCTCTTGATGATTCGGGGGGTGATCAGGACCACGATCTCCTTTTTGGTTTTATTGGTAACGGTCCGGCCGAACAGGTTGCCCACCACGGGAATATCCCCCAGAAGAGGGACCTGATTCCGGGTGTTGGTGTCCAGGTCCTCCATGAGTCCGCCGATAAAGATGGTTTCACCATCCCGGGCCACCAGCCAGGTGGAGACAGAGGTGGAATTGACCACGGGAATCCCTTCTTCGAGTTGGGCCGTATTGATGGCGGGCTGGACATTAAGCAAAATATTGTTATCCTGGTCAATGTAGGGGGTGATATCCAGGATCACGCCCGTGTCGATGAAGTGGATGGATTCCGTTGAAATCCCCTCATTGTTGGTGGTGACCTTATACCCCTGCCTGCCTCCCACCTGGACCCGGGCGGACTTGCCGTGGACAGCCAGGATTTTGGGGGTGGAAACCGTGTTGACCGTTGTCTTTTCCTTGAGGGCATCAATGGCCAGGGAAATAAAATGGTCAGAGCCTGTCCTTGCAATGATATTGGCAAATCCCCCCTGGCCACCCCCTGGCGCAGGTGATACAGAGGGCACGTTCGGCAGCACAGCCATGGAAAATCCGCTGGTGGCCAGGTTCACATCCCCCCAGATACTTTTCCAGTCCACCCCATAGGCCATGTTATCGGTGAGGGTCACCTCCAGTATCCTTGCCTCGATCATCACCTGCTGGGGCATGACATCCAGAAACCCGATCATGCGGGCCACCCGTTGGATGTTCTCCCGGGTATCTTCCACAAAGACGGTTTTGGTCTCTTCATGGACCTCAACGGGCTGGATGTTGGGCAGGGAGTTGAGGGTGTCCTTGATCTTTTCCATCTCCACGTAGTTCAACCGGAAGGTCCTGGTTTCAAAGGGTTTGGATACCGGTTTTTCCAGGGTGGGGTGAAGCCCGGTTTTGAACACGTGAAAGGTGGACCCCTCTTTTCGTGTGGTATACCCCCCGGCCAGGGCAATGGTGGCAATGGCCTCTTCCAGAGGCATTTTGAAAATATGCAGGGTAATGGTGCCGGAAACCCCGCTGGACAGAACAATATTGGTTTTGAATTCCATGGCCAGGGAAGAAAAGGCATCCCGGATATCCATGTCCCGGAAACTCAGGGAGATCAAGGGAGGGGGCCCGGGCTGGGTCAAAGAACCGCCCCGGGCCAGCTTTCTTTCCATGAGATCCGGTTCCCGGACCAGGTCCCTGTAGACCCATCCTGTCAGCCCCCCGGTCTGGCGGATGTGAAACCAGGTGCTTTCCATGCCGAAAACCTGGATGATCTCCCCAGGTTTCAAAACGGTCAAAACAGGGGAGGAAAGGGAGGGCCGTTCCCTCACCCTGGCCCTGCCATCTGCCCGGGCAGTGATGCCGGATTCAGGGACGGGCAGGGGCGGGATCTCCTGGCCAACCAGGGAGGAGGCGGCCATCAACAGTAAAAAAGCCATGATCACGGGGCGTGCAATTATTTTACTCATAATTTAAAATCTCTAATTTCAGGGTTCCCCCGATTGTATCAATCCAGACTTCTTTTTCAGAAATAAACACGATCCTGTGTCCGTTTAGGGTATCCCCGATATGGTAAAAGGCATTATTGATGACAGCCACGGCCCCGGTGTTATAGAGGATGGAGCCACTGAACTTGAGGGTATTTTTCAGAGCCTCCAGCTCCTTGGCAGAAAGAGCGGTCTCCATGCCTTTTTCCGGTTCCCCTTCCCCGGAGCCTGGAAGGGGAACCGGAGAGAGGGTCCTCTGGAAAATATCCCGGATCAGTGGGTGAAAAACCAGCTTCCGGGCGGGTTCCAGGGGGGGGCTTTCAACCAGGGCAGGCAGGGGCACAATTTCATCCGCCTCTGGCTGGACCCGGGGTACGGTTCGGGTCTCGGGCTGAACCCGGGGTTGGGCAGCCCTTTGACCGGCAGGGACGGTATGGGTTTCGTCAGGGGCCTTGTTTGAAAAAAAGGTGATATAGATCATGATCAGAAAGACAAGAAACACTATCCCCATGATCCCTTTTTTGATATTTTCTTTGGACGCGCCCATGTCAATCCTCTCTCATTCCTCCCTTACCAGCCTGTTTCTCATTCATGGAATACAGCCGCCATCATCTCCAAGGTGCAGGTCTCTCTATTTTCAGGCCGGGTGATATGGATGGATTCAATGCGAAACACCCGGTCCATGGTTTCAAAATCATGGAGCACCCCGTACAGGTCTAAAAACCTTCCTTCCAGGCTCATTTGTAGCGGAATTTTCTTAAATTCCAGGGTTTTGACCGGGGGTTGATGACTGAACCGGGTCAAGACAAGGTGGCGCCCCCTGATCTGTTCCTGTATCCGGGTCAACAACTCCCCGATCCCTGCCGAAGCCGGGATTCTGTGTTTCATATCCGCCAGGGCGACCTGGCGGGCAGCCAGAATCTTCTCCAGGGTCTTTAAATGTTTCTGGGTCTCCTCCAGGTCGCTGGTCTGTGCAAGGCGCTTCCGGGTCTCCTGCTGAATTTTTGTTTCGGCAGACCCATGGATATGAAAGATAAAAATCAGGCCCAGCACAAGGGTCAGGGCCACCAACCCCAGGGCTGCATAATCCAGATGCTTGATGGAGAAGTTCATGGGAGCCCCACAATTTTTGCAAAAATTTTAAATTGAACCGTTCCGGGTAATTCGGCAGCCCTGTTCAATGAATCGGTTTCAACGGAACCGCCCGGGTCCCCTGACGCTTGCGGGTCCGGGGATGGGCTGGCCGGGGCATCCGGCTGGAAGGCATTTTCCAGAACCACCTCTTGGATCCGGGGCGCCAGGGAGAGCTGATGGATCAACATGCCCAGGGCGTGATGGGTCCATGCCTCGCCCTCGCACACCAATACCAGGATATCTTCCGGAGTTCGCTGCAGGGACAGGGTATTGATCCAGGTCTGGTCATTGAGGCAATTGGAAAAAATCTGGATGATTTCAAAAAACAGCTGGCCCCGGGTCAGCGTTGAAAGGGAGAGGATTTTGGCCTGAATCTCCTGGAGCCGGCCCTGGAGATCTTTGACGGCATTGGTCTTTACCGCCATTTGCTCCTTGACCTGGCCAAACTGGGGCAGCGTTTGTTTCTGGTTATTCATCCAGAAGAAGGTGACCAGATAGACAGCGCCCAGAACCAGGACCACCAGGAGCAGCCCCTTTGCCCAGAACCAGAGGTGCCGGGAAAGGGTATTTTTTTTCATCAGGTCCCAGGGAACCAGGTTGATTTCCCTTAAAGCCATGGAATTTTCCTCATAGCAAGACCCAGCACCGGGCAGAGCCGGGCCACCCGATCCGGGGTCATCTCCCCCCCGTGGGCAGCTGGCTTGATGCAGGCCTGGACAGGGGGGTGAGAAGCCGGGATTTCCAGCCATTTTTCAACATACCTATCAAGTCCCTGGATCAGGGATGCAAACCCGTAAAAATAGATGTGCCCGATCTCGCTGTTTTCCTTGGTGCGGGCATAGCCGAGGATGCGATGAAATTCAAACATCAGGGCTTCAATGCCCGGGGTGATGATGCGTGCCACCACATTGGCGATCTTTTCATCGCTATCCGGGATGTCCGGGTCCGGAGAGATGCCATACTGCCGCAAAAGATCCAGGGCATGGGATCCCGGGTCTGTGAACCCCAGAGTCTGACGGATTTGCTCTGCCAGAGGATCCCTTCCCCAGGCAAACTTGCTGAAGGCATAGATCCGGTCCTGGTTCACCACTTGCAAACTGGAGTGGTGCCGGCCGATATAACAGACCATACAGGGTTTTTCAGCGGGTTCACACAAAAAATGGTGGAGCCGGATAAGCGAAAGGGGAGAAAAATCAAGGGCCTCCGTTAAAAATCCGGCCTGGCTGCACACCGCCATAAGCGCTGTAGCATCCTTTCTACTGGCCGCCACCAGGGTGGCAATTTGCTGGTTTTTCCCCGGGGCCGGGGCCAGGGAGGGATAATCAATGATCGCATTCTCCAGGGAATAGGGCAGGTTTTTTTCCGCCTCCTGGAGAATAGCCTCGTCCAGGCTCTGGTCTTTTTTGGGGCTGACATCCACGGGAAAACACAAAGTCTGTTCCAGGGGCAGGTGAACCACCACCCGTCGGCCTGAAAACCCCCGGGTTTTTTTCAGTTTCCCCAGCACGGACAAAAGGGCTTCAGAATTCCGGGCAGGGCCGGGATGGCCCGGGGAAATCAGCGGGTACCGGAATTCGGCACGGATGGCCAGCTGCTGTTTTGACGGCTTCAGCTGAAGGGCAGTCAATTCCTGGCCGTCAAAATCAATTGCAATGGGATAGGTTTTGGCCCCCCCTTTCATGGCACCACCCTTCCGGCAATGGCCCGGGTTGTCAACGCTACCCTCATATTTTGTTTCTTCAGTTCCAGGAGAATTTCCACCAGGTTCCCGGGGGGCATGATTTCACAGGTAAACCGGGTCACATTTTCGGCCAGGACCCTCGGGGGCAGAAAATCGGTCAAAGAGGCCGTGCTGTAATTGGGTAAAATCTCCACCAGTTTCCAATTGTCGGCCTGGGTTTTATCCAGTTTCAGGGTCACCAGATCCACGGGATCAGACCCCCCCGGGTCATCGTTGACAAGGCCGTTGCCGTCATTGTCGGCATCAAGCTTTCCATCCCCGGCCGCCACAAAGGTGTGGCTGGTATTGTCGTACATGTCCATGGCATGCTCAGCCAACTCGAGCTTTGCATCTGTCTCCCCCACCGGGGGATGCTCCAGAAAGGCGGTTTCCTGGACCAGGTACGTGATCCTATCCAGGGCAAATCGTGCCTGGTTGAGTAATACCATCTTTTCCCGGGATCCTGTCCAGGTGATCAAAAATTGGGCCATGATCTGTTGAACGGCCAGGGCCACCGTGCCGAGGACCATGATGACCACCATCAGTTCAACAAGAGAAAACCCCTGCCCCTTCTTTTCGGACAGTCCAGGGACCCGGGAACCTTTTACCTTGCCGGCGGCCGAATCCCTGGAAAACAGCGGCAAAAAGAGGGGAACCATGGATATTACCCCCCTGCTTTCAGGGTCACCAGGGTGAGGGTGTCCAGGGCGACCGTAAGCTTTAAAAGGGTTTGGCTTGTGTCTTCGGACGCGTCCTGAATGATGATCTTTGGGGAGTAGGACTTGCCCTGGACCAGAAAATTTTCCTTTTGGGCTTCGGCCGTGCTGCCGAACAGGAGGGCCGAATCTACCGGGTTCCCCATACAGGAGACCAGGGTATTGAAATCGAGAGAGAGGATGCGGTTCAGGGTGGCCCGGGCCTGGTTGGTCAGGGTGATTTCCTTTTCCACGTGGGAGATTGAGGTCAGGGAGGGGCCGACACTTTTCAAGAGGGGCAGAATCAGAAGGCCCAGGAGGGCCATGGCCACCAGGATTTCAAAGAGGGTAAACCCCCGGGCCGAAAGCCCCTCCCTACTCAAGGGACACCCGTGCGCTGAAGCCATCCACCCGGATGGTCTGGGTGAAGGTGCCCAGGGCCAGGACATAGAAACTGCCCGACCCGGTGGAGTGCCCGTCCGGATAGAAGGTGAGAAAGGCGGGTGCCGAGCTGATACGCACCCCCTCTGTGGCAGGGATCTGGTCCAGGTCCATGGCGTACCACTGGTCCATCATGGGGTTGAATACCACATTGTCTGCATTGACCGGGGGGGAGTTGTCGGGCCGGATGCCGGCACTGGTATCGGGAAAGGGCGCTGTATCCACAACCGTGAACTGATTGCGCCCGATATCGGTTGAAACGGCAAAGGGGCGCTGGTAGCTATTGCTCAGGACAGTGGCATATTCAATGGCCCCGGCCATGACCCGACAGGCGGATGACAGACGGCTATCCCTGAGAAAGGAGGTGATCACCGGCATGGCTGCCATGCCCAGAATGCCCATGATCATGAGGGTCATCATGATCTCCAACAGGGTAAATCCCGGCCGGCGATGCATGCCTGCCATGACCGGGAAAAAGGCATTAGAGATCTTCGTAGGCTGCAATATTTGCAATGAAATTACCGGTTATGGTATAGAATTTCCATCCTGATGTCCCGGAGGCAGTCCTTTCCGTAATATCGGTTTCCGTAATATCACAGATCACCGTTGATAAATCGTTAAAGGGATTGGCCGGCAGGGTGGCGCTTTTCAGATAGGGCCCATAGGAAGCTGTGGTCTCGTCATAGGCCGTTGCCACCGTGCCGTCGACATTGGTATATTGGGTCAGCTGCGCGACAAAGGCAGTAGCAGAAGCAGTTGCGTCTGTACTTGCAGCCCCGAGTATCGTATTGACCCCGGGATAGGTATTGTCATGCTGGTGGTAGTAAAGCTCAATGGCATTTCTAATGACGCCCAGATTGGTCACCAGGGTGCTTTTCTTGGCATCGACGGTGGATACGGTGATCTGGGGAACAATGATCATGGCCAGAATCCCCAATACCATGACCACAATCAACAGTTCAACCAGGGTAAAACCGCTTTGCATCCTGTTTTCCACTGCCTTTGATTTCAATACCTTCATGCCGTTCCTCCAAAATTTGATATTGCGCCATTATCCCGGTTTTTATTCTTCTTTCTATATGAAAGACTCAGGATATGTATCACTGTTTCTCTTACACCACAAACTTGCCGGGATTGCAAGGGATTCCTGCAAAAAAAAGGGATATCCGGGCAAGGGGTCACTGGATGGCGCCGGCCAGCCGAAACATGGGCAAGATCACGGCCGACACGATGATCCACACGGCCCCGCCCATAAAGACCAGGGCCAGGGGCTCGATCAAGGAGGTGAGCCGTTTAAAGTCCTGTTCAATTTCCCCTTCATAAAAGCGGGCCAGCCGGCCCATGACCAGGGGCAGCTTGCCCACCTCTTCCCCCACAGAAATCACCTGTTTCACTGAATCCTGGATATGGGGGTTGGCAGAAAAGCCCAGGGAAAATTTTTGCCCCTGTTCGATATTTTCATGAATTTTTTCCACAAATTGCCGGTAATATTGGTTGCCCATGGATTTTGCCGCAATGGCCAGGGCCTGTTTGAGGGATACGCCGCTGTCCAGCATGTTCCCGAGGATGCGCAGAAACAGGCCGGTGTAAATATTATTGGAGATTTTGGACACCAGGGGGACATGGATAAGGAGCCAGTCCCGGTGGGCGCGTCCTGTTGAAGAGAGTGCATAGATGCGCAGGGCAAAAAAAAGGCCCAGACCTCCCAGT
>JAABRW010000420.1 GCA_011390695.1 Desulfotignum sp. | reverse complement strand
ATTGTTCGTATGCAAACCGGCCCCCGCAGACCTCGGGCCGGGCACAGGACACCACCAGGGGCGGGCCCTGGGAAAGCGTGCTGCACAGAGCGATCGAAAGCCCGGCATGGTTATGGCAAATATTCAGTATTTGCCATAACCATTTGCTTTTGCCTTTTGTCTTTGCTATTTAATAATTGTTTGTTATAAATAACTACACGATTTTTGCATACATAAAAAAATTAACCAACTTCAGGGACATATGGATACCATGGAAAAAACACGTATTGTTATTGCAGAAGACAGCAAAATACTCAGGGAAGGTTTGTGCCTGATGATCAATTCCGATGAAGCCCTGGAAGTTGTTGCCCAGGCAGCAGACGGATTTGAAGCCATTGAACAGTGCCAGGCACACAATCCGGATATGACGGTGCTTGATTTATCCATGCCCAAACTCGACGGCCTGTCAGCCATCAGAGAAATCAAGCGGCAGAAACCGGATGTAAAAATTCTTGCCCTTACCATTCATGATGCAGATGAATATATTCTTGACTGTTTTAACGCCGGTGTTCAAGGCTATTGCCTTAAAGATGCCTCCCAGGATGAATTGTTGAAAGCCATTCACCTGGTTTCCTCGGGAAAAACATACATCAGTCCCTCCATTGCCGGCAAAGTCATGGAAGGGTATCTGGAAGGAAAACAAAAAATTAGAACACAAACCGCATGGGACACCATCACCCAGCGGGAAAAAGAAGTTCTCAAACTGGTGGCTGAGGGCTACACCAGCAAAGAAATTGCAGACATGCTGTGCAACAGCCCCAAAACCATTGAACGTCACCGGGCCAATATCATGAACAAGCTGTCTGTTCACAATATCTCCCAGATGACCAAGGTGGCCATTGAAAAAGGCTTGATAAGCCAGTAAATCCAGCAGGCGATCCGGACAGAACACCTCGCAAAACACCTTTTCTACAGCATTTACCCCCTGAAAATGGGGGAAACTCTTTATTTCACCATAAAGCAGATATTGTTATCTTCTATCCCAGACCCTTGATAATGCAGAAGCTGCATAACAATTATGTTTCCCCATATGTACATGGAAAAGGTCAGAATTAAAATGAATGAAAGCACTCAGAAAAAAAAAAGATTGATAATCGTATCCAACCGGCTTCCCATTGTTTTATCACAAACAGACACCGGCCAGTGGGAGGTGAAGCAGGGATCGGGCGGACTGGTGACCGCACTGGCACCGGTATTGCGGGATCGGGGCGGACTGTGGATCGGGTGGCCGGGCACCTCAGAGATTATTGAAAAACAGGATCTGGAAACCATGTTTGAGCAGACAGCCAAAGATTTCGGATACACCTTTGAACCGGTTTTTCTGCCTGAAAACCTGGTGAATGACTATTATCTGGGATTTTCCAATCAGGTGCTGTGGCCGCTGTTTCATGATCTGCAGAGCAGGTGTGATTTTGCCCCTGCATACTGGGATGCCTACCAGGCGGTCAACAAAATATTTGCCCGGACCATTGCCCGGAATATCAAGAACGGTGATGACCATATCTGGGTGCATGATTACCATTTAATGGGGGTGGGACAGGCATTGCGGGAGATAAAAACCACGGCGAAAATCGGGTATTTTCTGCATATTCCGTTTCCTTCGCTGGATCTTTTTCTCAAGCTGCCCTGGCGGTTTCACATCCTGGAATCTCTTTTGTGCTATGATATGATCGGTTTTCAGACCCAGAGAGACCGGCGCAATTTTGTTCAGTGTGTGCATGCCATGCTGCCGGACATCAAAATACGCGGCAAAGGACGGGTGCTCTCCACCAGGTTCAACGGCAATACGGTAAGGATGGGCAATTTTCCCATCAGTATAGATTATAATGAATTTGCACAAAAAGCTGCGACCAAAGAGGTTGAAAAAAGGCTGGCCGAGATAAAAGAGGCGTTCCAGGCAGATCACCTGATCCTTGGGGTGGACCGCCTTGACTACAGCAAAGGCATTCCTGAAAGACTGCTGGCATTCCGCAACGCCCTGGAAAGATATCCTGAGCTGGAAAAAAAAATCACCCTGTTTCAGATTGTGGTTCCCAGCCGGCAGCGCATTGCGCAGTATGACAATCTCAAAAACGAGATCGAGCAGCTGGTCAGTGAAATCAACGGCAGATTCACCCGCCCCGGATGGGTGCCCATCCATTACATATACCAGAGCGTTGACAGAACCGAACTCCTTGCGCTGTACCGGGCAGCGGATATCGGCCTTGTCACCCCCCTCAAAGACGGCATGAACCTGGTGGCCAAAGAATACTGCGCATCCCATATAGATGATAACGGGGTGCTGATATTAAGTGAATTTGCCGGTGCAGCCAGCCAGCTGCATAAACATGCTTTGCTGGTGAACCCCTACGATATTCAAGCCATTGCCGATGCCATATACCAGGCCTGCCGCATGGGAGAAAAAGAGCGGAAAACCCGGATGAAGGCTTTGCGGAAGATTGTAAAAAAATCAGATATATACTGGTGGGTGGATGAATTTCTAACCGCTGTTTTTTCCCATAATCTGAATACGTTCAGACCCATGGTTGATTATATTCCTTCCCAGGATACTTTACAGGAATAACATAAACCGTGAATTTTTACATACAACCATAAAGACCAATGGAGGTTTCAATGCGAGTGATTACGCTGAATCCAAACACCCATAAAATCAGATCTGTTGAAAAACTGAAATATTCCGGCCGGAGACCACCATTCTCCGGCCGGAACAGGCTTTCTGCCGGTTATAAAAGATTGTATTCCTGATTGCATTCTGGTAGTTACTTCAGATGCCTGGCAATAATTTTCACATGGGGGCATAAGGCCCTGAAGGACACTGGTAATAAGATGACATCCCCGAAGCCTGTACACCAGCAGATAGAAAATTTCGTATTCCATGCCGAAAAAATTCTGGCCGTTATCCGGCAGAACACGGCAGACGGTATTGCGGCAGATCACCACCTTGTCAATCTGCTTAATTTACAGGACACCATTGATATGCTGCGCCATAACGACCAAAAGTTCCGCGCCCTTGCTGATGCAAATCTGATAGGTGTGGGATTTGCTGATCCAACCGGCAATATGACCTATATTAACGATGAAATGCTGCGGATGATGGGGTATAGCCGGGCAGACTTTGAAACGGGCCGTATCAACTGGGAAAACTGTCTGGCTCCGGAGATTCTGCCGGCAACAGGAAGCTTGACCCGGCATCTGATGAAAAAAGCGCTGATATCTACCCATGAATGGGCGTTTATACGTCCGGACGGCGGCCGGACACCTTTTCTGGGTGCAGCTGCCCAGATTGAATCAGATGCAGACTCCCATGTGATAATCGCCCTGGACCTCACCCAGGTGCGGCAGGCGGAAAACCGCAAATGGAAAAGCGACCAGCGGCTGCGCATGGCTGCCGATTCTCTGGATATCGGCGTATTTGAATGGAACCTGTCCAAAAATACGGTTTTCTGGGAAAATGAACAGATGTACACGATTTTCGGACGTACCCGGGAACAGGGTCCCCTCAACTTTTCAGATTTTGTGGAGCATTTCCTGTATTATCATGACCGATTTGATTTTCTCCAGGCTTTTTCAAAGGCACGCCAGCCGGGAAATATCTTTGGTTATACCTGCCGGGTTCAAAGTCAGGGCAGACACAATCCCTTCTGGATAGAAATAACAGGAAAATTTTATAACAACCATTTTGATTCATCTTTGTGCATGATCGGGCTGATAAAGGATATCTCACAGCAAAAACAATATGAACACTCTATTATTCAAGTCAATGAAGTGCTTGAACAGCGGGCCCGGGAGCGGACAGCCAGGATCCGGAACCAGACCGACCGGTTGCGCGTGCTGGCCAACAGGCTCGGCCAGGTGGAACAAAAAGAACGCAAACGTCTGGCCGGTGTTCTCCACGACCATATTCAGCCCCTGGTGGTGGGGGCACGCATGCAGATATGGGAAATTCTGCGCAAAAATGAAATAGATGCGGCCCATAAAACAGCCCGAAAAGTTGAAAATATCCTGGCAGAAACCCTGGCTGAACTGCGCTCTCTTACGGTTGATCTGTCTCCTTCGGCAATTTTAAACGATGGGCTGATGGGGGGCCTGAACTGGCTGGGTACCTATATGGCAAAGAAATTCAACTTCAAGGTAGAATTCTTTGCAAAAGATGAGATTGATCCGATCTCGGAAAATACCTGTTATCTGCTTTTCCAGTGCATAAAAGAACTGCTTTTGAATGCGGTAAAATATTCCGGAGATGACCACGCCAGGATATCGGTTGAACGGACCAAAGACCATAAAATCCGAATAATGGTCTCTGACAAAGGCCAGGGCTTTGATCTGGATCAGGTTACAGGCACACAAGAGAACATGACTTCTCTGGGGTTATTCAGTATCGAGGAACGGTTAAAGGATATTGGCGGCCGGATGGTGATCGATTCCGCCCCCGGGCAGGGAGCGACTATCACCCTGACCGTACCGGCAGGGGAAAAACACGAAAACAATTATCCTTTCATGGACAGACGAAAAAGCGATAAAAAAAACATGTCCCGTATTTCCGCCCGCACCCCGAAAGACCGCATCGGCATTCTCATCGTCGACGACCATAAACTGCTGCGCGAAGGCCTTACCGGCCTGCTGCAGATGGAAACAGATTTCGAGGTGGTGGGGGAAGCTGCAGATGCCCCCACCGCAGTTGAACTGGCTGAAACGCTGCTGCCTGACGTGGTTATCATGGATGTGAACCTGGGTAAAACAAACGGTATGGACGCCACCCGGCAAATTCTGTCCAAAGATCCGGACATCAAAGTAATCGCGCTTTCCATGCACAGTGACAAAAAAGTCATCAAGGAGATGTACGAAGCAGGTGCCAGCATTTTTCTGAACAAAACCATTCCCTCGGACGATCTGGTAACCCAGATACGGGAAAGCCTGTCTGAAAACTGAGCTCTATTTCTGATCCAGGGCTTCGAATCCTGAAACAATATCCAGCAGTTCTCCGGTAATTGACATCTGTCGAAGCTGGTTGTACTCATTTTCAAGATCATCCATCAACTCTTCGATATTTTTCTGGGCTCCCTGCATGGCGGCCAGGCGTGCTGCATTTTCACTGGCCAAAGATTCCACATAGGCCCTGAATATGGTCATAAAAAGATATTCCCTGATCAGGCTGGACAGCAGCTGGTCCGGTTCCATGGTAAACATGGGCAGGCATGCAGAGTCCCAGGTACGGTATCGGTACTGTTCAAGCCATTGGGCATCGATGGGCAGCAGATGGACAGTATGGGGGCTGTACCCGGCAGCAGATTTTTGCCGGGCATGAAACAAAAAGATATGATCCACCCCGGTCCGGGTCTGCCAGGTATCAATGGCCATCAGGATTTCCCCCACATGGGGCGTAATGGTGTTCACAGAACCGGGCAGTTCCCTGATATCCCGGCAGTCGGCACCCGCATCCGCCATAAGATCTGCGGCTCTTATGCCCGCACACACCACCGGGATCTCCTTCAGGTCCCTGCCGGAATCATGCAATGCGGCCAGGGCATGGGATGTCACCTGTTCGTTGAGTGACCCGCACATTCCCTGATCGGATCCGAATACCACGGCCCCGGGCTTTTTTCTGGATGACTGTCTGGTATACAGCCTGGTATCCGGATCATGGCGCAGAACAATACCCAATGCCATCTCAAGGGTTTGTGCATATGCCACCAGGGAATGGGAAGCCTCTTCATACTGGCGGATGTTTACCGCAGCCAGAGACTTCATGGTCCGCACCACTGTATGCAGGTCATCTGTACTGCCTATTCTGCGCTTAAGCTGTGCCAGTGTCTGCATCAGATGATTCTTTCGTGTATGGTTTTACAGCTTTTTGTGCTGTCTGCACCAATGCATCAATGGCTTTTTCATCGATTTTTTTTCCTGCAAGAATATTGTCCATCATCTCCTGGTGATCTGCATTGGCTGCCTGGCGGATTTTTTTCTGGGCTTCGGCCATATCAGACAAGGCGATACCATCGAACACACCATGGGTCATGGCAATCAACACGGCAATCTGATCAGGTGCAGGCAGAGGGGAATACCGGTATTGTTTTAAAATTTCGCGTATCCGCCGTCCCCGGGACAGCTTTTTCTGGGTTTCTTCGTCCAGGCGGGCCCCGAAGCGTGAAAATGATTCCAGTTCTTCAAACTGGGAATAGGTCAGCCGGAGGTCCCCGGCAACGGTCCGGTAGGCCGGCAGCTGGGCTTTACCCCCCACACGGGATACGGATTTTCCCACATCCACGGCCGGCAGTATGCCTTTTCTGAAAAACATGGGAGACAGATAAATCTGGCCGTCGGTAATGGAAATAAGGTTGGTGGGAATGTATGCGGAAATATTCTGGGCCTCGGTTTCAATAATGGGCAGTGCTGTCAAAGATCCCCCGCCTTTGTCCTGGTTCAGCCGGGTGGACCTTTCCAGCAGGCGGGCATGGATATAAAAAATATCGCCCGGGAACGCTTCTCTTCCCGGAGGTCTGCGCAAAAGCAGAGAAAGTTCCCGGTAGGCCCGGGCATGGCGGGTGAGGTCATCATAAACAATGAGCACATCCTGTCCCTGGTGCATGAAATGCTCTGCCATGGCAGTGGCGGTATACGGCGCCATGAACTGCAGTCCCGGTGGATCTTCCTCTGTGGAAACAACTGCAAAGGAATAGTCCATGGCATCATGGGCCTTGAGTTCTGCGATAACCTTGGCAAGGGCTGCCCCGCGCTTGCCGATACCGCAGTAGATGCAGATAACATCTTTGTTTTTCTGGTTGGCAATGGTGTCAAGGGTTATGGCGGTTTTTCCGGTCTGCCGGTCCCCGAGGATCAGCTCGCGCTGTCCCCGGCCGATGGGAATCAATGTGTCGATGACGGTAATGCCCGTCTGCAAAGGGATGCTTACCGGTGAACGGTCCATGATTTCCGGGGCCGGCTGTTCCACCGCCCGTAAGGTGGTTTGAGAAAGGGGACCTTCCTGGTCAAGGGGTTTTCCCCGGGCATCCACCACCCGGCCGATGAGTGCGTCACCCACAGGGACGGACATGACCCTTTGGGTCCGGTTAACCTCGGCACCGGCACTGAGATTATCGGTTTCATCCAGCATTATCACACCGATGACATCCGTATTCAGATCAAAGGCCATGCCATAGGCGTCCGGGGTGCAGACCAGCAGTTCCTCGGACTGCACATCTGTGAGGCCTGAGACCGTTATAATGCCCGAACTGATGGATGCAATGCGGCCATAATCACGCACCGCCACAAAGGGTTCCTTTTTCTTCACTATATCTGCCATGGTGGATATAAATCCATCCATCACAGATGCCAGTTCACCGGTTTCTGATTCATTGGTTTTCTGATTCATGCTCCCCGCTTTCAATGGCCTGGTTCAGCTCTTTTTCCAGTGCATCCAGATAGTTTTGTGCATGCCAGGTGATTTTTTTGCCGCCTGCGGCCAGGGCAAGGCCAAAAACCAATTCCGGCCTGACATCAAATGCAATATCTTTTAAATCCGACCGTTTTTCCGACAGCACCTTTTCAATGGATTTTTTCTGGTTTTCAGACAATGCAAATCCCGTGCTTATCCTGGGCGGTTCTTCCAGGGTTTCAGGCAGTTTATCCTTGTCCAGATCCTGGAACCGGGACAAAAATTTTTTCACTGCCTGGTCCTGGACATCTGTGTCAGCCAGAAAGGACAGGGTTTTTTTCACGGTATCGAAAATCTGCCGGGCAGCCTGCTTTTGAAACCGCTCAAAAAAAGAGGATTTTTGCTTTTTCAGGGCATTCTGCCAGCTTTTTTTCAACCCGTCCACTTCCTGCCGGGCTTCTTTTACCAGGGCGTTGCGCCGGTCTTTTGCCTCTTTTTCCGCTTGTTCCAGTTTGGCATCCCATTTGTCTTCAAGCGCTTTTGTTTTTTGGGTATACTTTTCGTATTCCTGTTCAGCTTCCTGTTTTTGTTTTTCTGCCTTGTCAAAGCGTTCCTGGATATTTTTTTCCCGCTGGTCAATGGCGTTTTTGATTTTGTCAAACAAGAATATCTTCAACAGCACAAGCAGGATCAAAAAATTGACCACCTGGGCTGCCACTGTAAACCAGTCAATCAACATGGCATTTTCCTCACTTGGCTGCTGAAATCACATAATCCCAGAAAGGGTTGGCAAACAACAGGATCATGGAAACAACAAAACAATAGATGGCGGTTGATTCAATCATTGCCAGTCCCACAAAAAGGGTGCGGGTGATGGTATTTTTTTCATCCGGCTGCTGGGCAATGGAACTCAAGGCGCTGGCCACGGCACGGCCTTCACCGATGGCAGGGCCGATGGCGCCCACTGCAATGGCAAGCCCTGCTGTAATAACCGATGCCATGCCGATAAGACTTATACTGTTCATCTAATAACCTCCTTTACTGGTTGTTGTTTTTTTTAGTGTCTGTGTGTTCCTGGACCTGGGTGGCAGAAGCAATATACACCATGGCCAGAACAGCAAAGATATAGGCCTGAATCAGCCCGGTCAAAAGTCCCAGCAGCTGCATGACTACCGGAAATATAAAAGGAATGATGGCCAGAAGAATCGCCACAATTTTTGACCCGCTCATGAGATTGCCGAAAAGCCTTACTGCAAGGGCCAGTGTCCGGGACAATTCCCCCATTATATTGAAAGGCAGCATGAACACCGTGGGCTGAATATATTGTTTCAGATAGCCGATCACCCCTTTCCGGGCAATACCGAACAAGGGCACTGAGATAAACACACAAATGGCCAGCGCTGCTGTGGTGGAAAGCGAAGCTGTGGGAGATTCATATCCCGGCACCACAGTGAGCAGGTTGCAGGCGGCAATAAAAATAAACAGTGTGCCTATAAAAGGCATATATCTTTTTGCTTTCTGCCGGCTGATTTCACTGATCTGGTCCTGGATGCCGGTTACCAGAATTTCCAGGATATTCTGCCAGGAACTGATTTTCGGCCCTGTGGACAGACGTCTTGTGACAAGCCAGGACCCGATCACCAGCAACGCCATTACTACCCAGGTAAATACAATGGTCAGGTTAAGTGAGATAAACTGGTATTGGAAAAACACCACCTGGTCCGGGCTGATCTGTTTGATATCCATAAAATTCATATGTGCGATCCTTTTGGCCCCAAGACAGCAGAAGGCAGCATCTTAAAAATAAAAATCTTGCGCATGATCAATATCCCGCCAAGACAGGCAGTCATGCCAAGCCATTCACCGTTTCCCGCAAAATATACCCCTGCCAGGGTTAAAAAAGATCTCACAAGAAAACTTACGACAAAAATAAGGCCATAAAGTCTTGTGCCGGCAAACCGCTGCAGGGTAAGCCACAGACCGCCAAAGTGAAAACATCCGATCATAAGGCCGGCTGCCAGACAAAAACCAATTGTGTGCAGATCATGCCATGTCATATCCATTTGCATCTCAGTCCTTTTTTCTGCTTTCCCGTTTGATCCAGTACCAGGCGTTCCAGCATCCCGTAATCACCCCGCAAAACATAAGGGTCAGTGTCCAGGAGGGTCTGCCGGGCCAGGTTTTGTCCAGCCAGATTCCTATGAATATGCCGATCAAAGTGGGGATGGCCACGGACCATCCCACCAGGCCGAACATGCCCAGTCCGAACCACACGGGATGCTCCGCATTTTTCCGGGCAGCCAGCTTGCGCTTTTGTTTTTCCTCGATGGTTTGGGAAAACTTTTTTTCTTCCGGGTTCTCAGCCATGGTCCTGGAACTCCAGGAAACGCCGGATAAATCCGGCTTCAATGCGGGAAGCTGATGTGCGCATATTTTTTTCCTTTTGTTTTTCTTTTAAAAAATCAGTTTCCACGGTGTTTTTCAGGGAAGCAAGATCTGCATCCTTTACCGCCCTGCGGGTGCATACAAAAACGGTATCTCCTTTTTTAACCAGGACCCCTTCCATTACTGCCATGTGCTGTTCATCTCCGTTTTCATCTTCAAAACTCAAAATACCGGATGCC
>JAABRW010000419.1 GCA_011390695.1 Desulfotignum sp. | reverse complement strand
GGGATATCATCCATAATTTTGCCTTTGCCATGATCATCGGTGTTCTCATCGGCACCTATTCATCCATATTTGTGGCAAGCCCGGTTGTGCTTGCCGCTTTCAGGAAAGGATAAACCCAATGGCCCGGTCAGCAATTGTAAGATATACCGCCCTGCTCTGTGTCAGTTTTCTGCTGGTGTCCTGTTCCAAGTCCCATTTTTTTGGAAAAAAAACAGCTTCCCCCCAAAGTGAAAACCAGATAACGCAAACCGATCCTGACGGGTTGACCAAAGATCAGCTGGCACAGATACAACAGCAGATGGACCAAAGAAACCAGGCCATTCATGCTTTGGAAGAAAAAATTACCCGTCTGGAACAGAAAATAGCGGTCCTTGAAAAAAACCAGTCTGGTGCGGAAAAAAATCAGCCTGGTGCGCTGCAGAAACCGGAAGAAAAACCGGAAGAAATACCGGAACATACAAATGATCAGTCAAAAAAACCGGCCCCGTCAGATCTATACCAAAAAGCCAGAAACCTTATGCTGGCCGATGACTTTGCTGCTGCCGGCCGATTGTTTCAACGCTTTGCCCGGCAATACCCGGACCACAGCCTGGCTGACAATTCCCTTTACTGGCTGGGAGAATGCCATTATTCCCAGGGAGAATATGCCCGGGCAGCAGCTGTATTCAAAGACCTGGTCACTGCCTATCCTGCTGCGGAAAAAGTTCCTGATGCCTTGTTGAAAACCGGGTATTGCTATCTGTCCATGGATGACACCAACCGGGCAAACCATTATTTGAAACTGGTTTTGAAAAAATACCCGTTTTCACCTGCCGCAGATAAAGCCCAGGCAAAACTGATGTCATCTGATTGACCGCCTTGGCCATATGGAATCAGATGCCGCCACATACCTGCCATGGTTCATCTTAAAGGAAATTCCCTTTTTGGGAAACCAGGGTTTCAACCGGTTGGTCCAGGCTTTCGGGACTCCGGAAAAGGTCCTGGCTGCAAAACCTGATGCCTGGATAAAAGTTGCCGGAATTTCCAAAAAAATTCTGCCCGGTTCCCTGCAGGTCAACCAATACACGGATGCCGCCCAAAAAGAGTTGCATCAGATTACAGCGCTTGGTGTCAAAATTTTAACCCTTCATGATCCGGGCTTTCCCGAATTGCTGAAAACTATTCCAGACCCCCCGCCGATTTTGACTTATCAGGGACATGTGGATCCCCGGGCCCCCTGCATCGCCATTGTGGGATCACGCAATGCCTCTTCCTATGGAATGGACACTGCCCGTTATCTGGCCCGCAGATTGGCAGATATGGGATTTTGCATTGTCAGCGGTATGGCCAGAGGCATTGATACAGCAGCCCATACAGGTGCATTGGAATCCACGGGTAATACCATTGCAGTGCTGGGGTCGGGGCTGAAAAAAATTTATCCCAGAGAAAACAAAGACTTGTTTTATAGAATGCAAACATCCGGGGCAGTGATATCAGAATTTAAGCTTGACACAGACCC
The DNA here is from genome assembly GCA_011390695.1 of Desulfotignum sp. Next base: position 2,504 of record JAABRW010000419.1, on the reverse strand, counting down.
GTATCCGTATAATTTTCCAATTAGAAATCGGATTATTGCCGGTCTTTCCTGCGGCACCATTGTGGTGGAAGCAAAAAAGAAAAGCGGGTCATTGATCACGGCACGGCTGGCAGCTGAATATAACCGGGAAGTTTTCGCCGTACCGGGAAGTATACGTTCCCAGAAAAGCCAGGGCACCCATTCCCTGCTGAAACAGGGGGCAAAACTGGTGGAAAATGAAGCAGATGTGGTTAATGAATTGTCTCATCTTGTTCATCAGGAACCGGTTATCGGCATACCTTTGGCAAAACCCGTATCAAAACCGGAGCTGGATGCTACCAAAAAACAGATCATGCAAGTGCTGGAAGTTTATCCCCGGCATATTGACAGTATCATTGAATCAAGCCGGATGGACAGCAGTATCGTGTCTGCCGTACTGCTGGAACTTGAATTACTGGGGGTTGTAAAACACCATCCAGGCACCTATTTTTCCATTGTAAAGGAGTAATCTTGGGCAAACCGCTTATCATTGTTGAATCACCCACCAAAATCAAAACCCTGCAAAAATATGTGGGAAAAGGATATAACGTGGCCGCAAGTGCCGGCCATATCCGGGACCTGCCGGTCAAAACACTTGGAATTGACGTGGATGATAATTTCAAGGCTGAATATGTCAATATCAAGGACAAAGCCAAAGTCATTTCTCATTTGAAAAAAATTGCCAAAGATAGCAATGATATTTACCTTGCCCCTGATCCGGACCGTGAAGGAGAGGCCATTGCCTTTCACATCATGGATATTTTAAAGAAAAAAGACCGCCGATTCCACCGGGTACTCATTCATGAACTCACCAAAAAAGGCATTGAAGATGCCTTGAAAAAACCTTTGGAACCGGATGAGAACAAATATGATGCACAGCAGGCACGGCGCAAGCTGGATCGGCTGGTGGGATACCAGATTTCCCCGCTGCTGTGGCAAAAGGTGCAGCGGGGCTTGAGTGCCGGCCGGGTGCAGTCTGTGGCTGTAAAGATCATCTGTGACCGGGAACGGGAAATACGGCAGTTTATCCCTGAAGAATACTGGACCATTACTGCGGACCTGATGGCCCGGAAGCCTCCGTGCTTTAATGCCGCCCTGGTGAAAATAGGCCGGAAAAAAGCCAAAATTACCAATGAAGCCCAGGCCCAAAAAATTGTTACAGACCTTGAAAATGCACAGTTTTTTGTGGATGAAATCAAAAAAAAGACAGTCAAGCGCAACCCTCTGCCCCCGTTTATCACCAGCAAACTGCAGCAGGATGCCATCAACCGTTTGAGATTTTCTGCAAAAAAAACCATGGTGGTTGCCCAGCAGTTATATGAAGGGGTTGATATCGGTACGGACGGGCCTGAAGGGCTGATTACCTATATGCGTACAGATTCCACCCGTATCGCCCCTGAAGCTGCCCAGCAAGCTTTGACACTTATCTTACAGGATTTTGGCAAAGATTATGCCCTGTCCACCCCCCGGCACTTCAAAAATAAAAACAAGGTTCAGGATGCCCATGAAGCCATCCGCCCGACATCTGTATTCAACACCCCGAAAAAACTCAAACCGTATCTGTCTGAAGACCAGTTTACACTCTATGATCTAATCTGGAAACGGTTTGTGGCCTCACAGATGACCCAGGCACTCATTGATCAAAAAGCCATTATGATCAAAGCGGAAAATTATCTGTTTTCCGTAAGTGGTTCCACGGTGAAATTTGATGGCTTTATGGCCTTGTATGAAATTCCGGAAACCACTCCAGGCAATGATATTCAGTCGCTTCCACATGTGAGGGAAAAAGAGCAGTTGACCCGGAAAAAAATTATTTCCAAACAGCATTTTACCAAACCGCCGCCACGGTTTTCAGAGGCCTCCCTGGTCAAGGAACTGGAAAAAAACGGGATCGGCCGTCCCAGCACCTATGCCTCCATTATCAGCGTTATCCAGGATAAAGGATATGTGGAACTGGTAAAACGGTACTTTGTTCCCAGTGAACTCGGGTTTATAGTCAATGATCTTCTGGTGGCATCCTTTCCGCATCTGCTGGATGTTTCATTTACCGCCCAGATGGAAAACAATCTGGATGATGTGGAGAATGGCAGCCTGGAGGAGGTTGATCTGCTGGCCCGGTTTTACGATACCTTCAGCCAAACCCTGGATAATGCCAGACAAAACATGGTCAGTGTCAAGGGAGTGGGGGTAGAAACCGATCTGACATGCCCCTCTTGTGGAAAACCGTTGAATATCAAAATCGGCAAAAACGGACATTTTCTGGCATGCACTGCTTACCCGGACTGTACATTTACCAGCAATTATACCAGAGATGAAAAAGGCAATATTGCCATTGTCGAAAAGCAGGTGGACAATACCCCGGTCAAAAACTGCCCCCAATGCGGCAAACCCATGGTCCAGAAAGATGGGCGATTCGGGCTTTTTCTTGCCTGCACCGGCTATCCTGACTGCAAATATACCGAATCGGTAATGTCTGAAAATTCTTC
>JAABRW010000418.1 GCA_011390695.1 Desulfotignum sp. | reverse complement strand
CATTAAAATCAGATCAAACCTGTGAATGGACTGTGTATATATGTGCACAGCCTCTTGTCCGTTGTCAGCTGTCACCACAGTGTAACCGGCTTTAGACAGCATGAGGGATGTCATTTTACGGTTTACGGGATTGTCTTCAACCAGCAAAATGGTGACCCCGTGTTTTTTGTTTTCCGCAAGGGTATGCACTGTGACAATTTTTTCCGGTGTCATATCCGGAACAGTATCAAAACTGATATGCATGCCCATGACATGGGCCATCATTGCCAGCAGACTGGATTTGCGAATGGGTTTGGGAAGAAACCCCTTGAATCCTTTCTGCTCAAAAATGTCAGCAATCCCGGTAAAAGGAACCGAACAGGCAATACATCCAAAAGGGTATTGTTCCGGATGCAGTCCCTCCAGTATACTGGGCTGACCGGAAAAAGATCTGCACAGGGTTGTGCCGAAATCAACAATACAGATATCAAATGTGTTTTGCCTGTGATTTTTCAGAAAAGTATCCAGATGTTTCAAAGGATGGTGAATCGGTTTCATGCCGGCCAGCGTCAGTTCACGGGTCAAAATGTCCTGGCTTTCATGGGTGGTGGTGCTGAGCAGAATTTTTTTTCCAGCCAGGGGAATCTGAAGTATCCGGGAGGTTTTTTCCTTATTGGTTTTTTTAAGACAGGCGCTAAAGTAAAAGGTTGATCCCTTTTTTTTTACAGAGGTGGCCCAGACATTCCCTTGCATCTTTTCGGCGATATTTTTGCTGATGGCCAGTCCAAGTCCGGTTCCTCCGAAGCGGCGGGCAATATCTGATTCAGACTGGATAAAGGGCTCAAATATGGTGTCCAGTTCATCAGGGGCAATACCTATTCCCGTATCAGTCACGGAAACAGTCAAAAGGCAATGGTTATCCGGCCGGTCCTCCCCGTTCAGGTGTAATGAAATGGATCCTTTGTCCGTGAATTTTACAGCATTTCCCAAAAAATTCAGCAATATCTGACGAAACCTGTGGGGATCTCCGGCCACCTGTGCAGGCACCTGGTCAGAAATTTGGCACAATAATTCCACCCGGGTTTCATCCACCTGGCTTCTTATCTGTTCAATGGCTTCAAAACACAGGATTTCCGGATCAAAATCAATAATTTCCATGTGCAGTTTTCCTGCAGTCACCTTTGAAAAATCAAGAATATCATTAACCACGGACAACAATGTATCACAGGATAGCCGGGCAGCATGTAAAAACGATCTCTGATCTTCATTCAATGGTGTGTCCAGCATCATGTCTGTATACCCAACAATGCTGTTTAAAGGCGTTCTGATCTCATGGCTCATGGAAGCCAGAAAAAAGGTTTTGGCACGGGAGGCGTTTTGGGATTCCTTTGCCAGAACAGCGGCCTGGTCCAGAGAATCAGCCATTTGCGCATTTTTTTGCTGCAGTTGCATCAGATGGTGTTTTTCTCTGGCAATCCTGCTGATCCGCGCCAGAACACAATCACTGTTTAAAGGCAGTGGTATAATATCTGCAGCACCGGCATCCATTATATCCCTGCAGGTGTATGCTGTACCGTGGTCGGTTACAACCATGACCGCAATATCTGGAAATTGGTTTTTAACTGTTTTGAGAAAAAAAAGACCATCCATGTCAGGCAGTGATATACCGGCAATGATCAGATCAATATTTTTTCCTTCTTCGGCAGCAAGAAAGGCCAATGCGGTTTTGGCCTCACCAATCTTTTTGCAGACATATCCTGCCCGGCTGAGGGTGAGAGCAAGCCCTGTTATGAAATTTTTTTCATTGTCCACAGCCAGGATTTGTCGCATGTGAGCGGTATTGTCTTTCCAGGACTGCTTATGCATTGGCCCTTTCAACATATTCTTTGGTGCGGGTATCGATTTTGACCAGCTGGCCTTCTTCGATGAACGGCGGCACCTGGATTTCAAATCCGGTTTCAAGGGTGGCAGGCTTGGTGCTGCCTGTGGCCGTGTCTCCTTTGGCCCAGGGCTCGGTTTTGGTAACGGTAAGGGTAATGAAATTGGGCAGGGTCACGCCAATGGGTTTCTGGTTATGCAGCAGTACCGTACACACCGTATTTTCCTTTAACAGATCCATCACGTCGTCCAACTGATCCCTGGTGAGAAATATCTGTTCATAATTGCCGGTATTCATGAAGCAATAGGCATCCCTGTCTGCATACAGGTACTCCATCTCCTGTTCTTCCAGATCGGCTTTTTCAAATTTATCTCCTGACCGGTAGGTTCTTTCAAACTGGGCACCGGTTATCATGTTCTTGAGTTTGCATTTATAAAGAGACTGCCCTTTGCCGGGTTTTTTGAATTCAAATCCGACGATAACATAAGGTTCACCGTCAATTTCAAATTTCAATCCTTTCCTTAAATCAGATGCTAAATACATGCATTGCTCCTAGTTTTTGAAATATAATTGTACGTGTTTGGCCGCATCAGGATTAACAGGCCCAATAAATCATAATATAAGAATATTGGCAAGATCCAGATAAAAACATCTTGCAATTTTACCCGGTTTATAGGAAATATGATAGTTTGAAAAAAATTTTACCTCGGGGAAATGTTACATGATAATCGTTATTGATTTCGGGTCCCAGTTCAATCAGCTCATTGCCAGACGGGTGCGGGAACATAATGTATATTGCCAGGTGGAGCCTGCAGATATCTCCCTTGACAGAATAAAGGAGCTCAATCCCAAAGGCATCATCCTCTCGGGCGGCCCTGCCAGTATCTACGAAGAAAACAGCCCGTCTGTGGATACCGCCCTGTTTGATCTGGGAATACCCGTACTCGGCATCTGTTACGGCATGCATTATATGATGCATGCCCTGGGAGGCGTGATCCAGCGTGCCCAAAAAAGAGAATATGGATTTGCCCGTCTGCAGATAACAGCAGACAACCCTCTGTTCAAGGATATGGAACCAGCCTTTCAGTGCTGGATGAGCCACGGGGACAGTGCCAAAGAACTGCCCAAAGGGTTTGTGGTAACCGCTTCCACGGAAAATACCGCCATTGCTGCTGTGGCCCATGGCAAAAAACAGTTTTACGGGCTCCAGTTCCACCCGGAAGTAGAGCATTCAGTCAATGGCACATTGATGATCAAACATTTTTTATTTGATATATGCCAATGTGAAAAAAACTGGACCATGAAATCTTTTTCCGAGGGTGCCATTTCCCAGATCAGGGATGCAGTGGGAGATCAAAAAGTTATCATGGGTCTTTCCGGCGGTGTGGATTCATCAGTGGCTGCCACCCTGATTCACAAAGCTATCGGGAAAAATCTGTATTGTATATTTGTTGACAACGGGCTATTGCGGCACAATGAAAAAATCCAGCTGGAAAAACGCCTTGTTGCAAACCTGGATATGAATATCAAGTTTGTGGATGCCGCTGAAATCTTTCTTGCCGCCCTCAAAGGGGTGACTGATCCGGAAACCAAACGAAAAATCATAGGCAGCCTCTTTATCCAGGTGTTTGATGCTGAAGCAAAAAAAATCCCGGGGGCCGGTTTTTTGGGTCAGGGAACCCTTTATCCGGATATCATTGAATCCAAATCCGCTTTTGGCGGACCCACTTCCATTATCAAGTCCCATCATAATGTGGGCGGACTTCCCAAAAAAATGAAGCTCAAACTCATAGAGCCTTTGCAGCTTTTGTTCAAAGATGAGGTCAGAAAACTGGGGTTGACACTGGGAATTCATGAAGATCTGATATGGCGCCAGCCTTTTCCAGGGCCGGGACTTGCCATCAGAATAATGGGTGATATCACACCTGAGCGGCTGGATATACTGAGACAGACAGACACCATATTACTGGAAGAGATACGAAAAGCCGGTTTTTACCGGAAACTCTGGCAGTCTTTTGCCGTGCTTCTGCCAATAAAAAGTGTGGGGGTCATGGGTGACAAAAGAACCTTTGGCAACTGTGTGGCCATCAGGGCTGTGACCAGTAACGATGCCATGACTGCAGACTGGGCAAAACTGCCCCACACCCTTCTGGGGAAAATATCCAATCGCATCATAAATGAAGTGGAAGATATCAACAGGGTGGTCTATGATATCACTTCAAAACCACCGGGTACTATTGAGTGGGAATAATATGGTGCAAATCCTGAAGATATCGGGAGGAATCGTTTCATGAGCCTGAAAGACTTTCACAGCGATGTATCTGATCTGTCTGAAGAAGACCGCGACAGCATTGCTTCTTCTTCTTATCTTCAGGAACTCAATACCCTGAAAATTGATAAATTGTCCAACCGGGTGACCATTATTTCGGTAATGCTTCCGGTATTCATTGGTGTGGTGCTGTTTTTCATTTATCTGGACATCAAGGATCAGGTTGTGGACGCAGATATTTCAAAAAACAATCAGGTGGAACAATTGCTTCGCCAGTCTGAAGAAAAACTCAATGCCCTGGATGTAAGAATCGCCAAGAACCGGTTTGCTCTGGATGATAAAATGCCGATACTGGAAAAAAAACTCCACTCCCTTGAAAACCAGACAGCAAAACTGATCGCCTCCAAAGTGGATGCAAAAGAGATGGATACCAGCATCGAACGGGTGGATGCGGCTTTGGCCAGACATGATCAGCGCATCCAGAACAATGCAAACCAGGACAAAGCCAATGTGGCCCAGATGGAGCGAATCAATGCATCGCTTCAGAGCACGCTCCGAACGTATCAGGAGGAGTTGGAAAAAATTCAGCGTGGTCTGGAAGAAAAAATTTTTGCACTTGCAGAAACCATGGAAGCCGGGATGGTAGAACTTCAGACGCTGCAAAAAAACATAAGTCTTCTGGACAAAAAGATCAAGGATGTAGAAAACCAGGTCCTGACCCGCAAAGAACTGGCCCGGCGGTTTGCAGATCTGGAAGCCGCCCTGGATAGGGCTGTTACAGACCTGGAACAAAAAATTACAAGCCCTGCATTATCCCCCCTGCCTTCCGGTGATGACCAAACCAAAAAGAAAAGAAACGGAACCGCAGATACACCGCCCGAACCTTTACTGGACACGGAATCACCTGCTTCAGATACCATTTCTGAAGATACCCTGAACCAATGACCTTGTGGAAATTTGGGTTGAACTCTTAAGCAAATTGGGTTATATCTGAACCATCTGCCGGACCACCCATTGACATAAGGAACCGACATGTCCAAACAACATCCTGAATGCCCCTTGTACAATCACTCAACCTGCAGGGAGTTGCATAACCCCAAACTTTGTGCCATCATTCGGGAAGACCGGATGTGTTTAAAAAAACAACAAAAAACCAAAAAAGACGATTCAAACAATACTGCCAGTCACAATACCAGCATTGATTATCCTATTTGACCACCAGCCTGTCCCCTGGATGAATCATTTTTTTCAAAGAAATGTTGTTGAGCCGCAGCAAAGCAGCCAGGGACATATTATATTCTTTGGCTATACTGATAAGACTTTCCCCTGATTTTACGATGTGAAATTTTTTATGGGTCCGGGTTTGCCACTGTTCATACAAATCAGCAAACCGTGTGTTGAAATCTTTTTCACTACCCTTTGGCACCAGCAGGCTTGCCCTGCCGGGTGAAAGATAATACCCCCTGATCTCCGGATTCATGATTTTAAGGGTTTTAAAGGATATACCGGCAGCCCGGGCAATGAGAACAAGGGGCAGTTGTTTATCTGATGAAAAATTGAGCTGTGAAAAGGTGAAGACCGGGTACAGATCAACAGGTTCC
>JAABRW010000417.1 GCA_011390695.1 Desulfotignum sp. | reverse complement strand
CTGGCCCAGACCGCCCTGATCCAGCTCAAAGACACACAGCTGGCTGCCCAGCTTTACACCCTGGCCGAAGAAAAAGCCGGCGACACCCGCCGGTTGTCCCGCCTGGCAACCAGCCTGGAAAACCGGATGGATGACAGTGCCTGGGCATCCAGGGTATTGCGCAGGATATCCTGATTGCTGCAGTATTAAAAATTCCAGACGCCGAAGTAAAATTTCCGGCATCCCACAGAGTAAGCGGCCGGGTAGCGCACCTGGCCGCTTACTCTGCTTTTTTTAAAATGGGATTGCGTTTCTGTTTGAAAAAATCATGGACAAATCTGCCATAAATTCAGTTTTTTTTGATAAACGGGATCATGACCTCATCAGGATTGTCAACTCTGTTTATGATGCAGATGCCAGACTGGGGTATATACGAAAACTGTACTACCCTTTTTTCCACCCGCTGGGCATCAAAGAACTGGCTGAATCAAAAGGGCTTCACACCGCCTATGCCATTGTCAACCTGCTGGAATCCATGGAGCGGGGTGTCATTGAAAACCGTCTGGCAGCGCTCAAGGCACTGAAAGACGCGGTGCTGGATACAGCTGACGGCCCCATGCCCAAAAACACGGCCCGGGTGCTTTTACAGATCATGAAGGAGCTGGTGCGGGCCAAAGGCAAGGATACCCGGCAACTGCAGCTGGCCCATACTTTCAGACTGGCTGCCTTCGGCAAACCCAGGGTCATAAGAAAACTGCTCTCCCGCTACCACCTTCTGGAAATGCCTGAAGAATGGAACCAGATTACATTTGATGACCATGTGCACGATGCCAATACTTCCGGAAGAAAATCCCCCACCCATCTGATCATGGATGCATGGATAAAAGGCATCCGCAGGCTGCGGGTGATATATTACCACTATATTGAACCCAGGTTTGTCATTGAGCTCATTGAAGCGGCAAAAATAATGGAAATTGACCTGCGCATCGGCATTGAATTTAAAGCCCGATACCGGGACCGCTATATTTCATTCATCTGGGTTGCCCGGGGCCTTGCTGATGCAGAAGCATTTTTGTGTTTCCTTGCTGAACCCCATGTGATGAAATTCATGGAACAGGGACAGGCAGTACTGCGATTTCAGAAAAAACATGTACTCAGTCTGTTGAAAACCTTCAATGAAGTACATCTGGATGATATGTGCCGGGATCTGGATATCACAATGCCGGCACTCAGCCCGGATGAATTTTTGCAGTTTTCATCTCCTGGCCAGCCGTCTGTTCCACATCTTGCGGAATATATCCACAAAATGGCTGTTCTGGCCATGAAACAGCGCCTTGATGAACTGCATGAAAGCTTCATACGGGCAGATGCCCAAAACCAGGAAAAGATCAAAGCCCGGATAGAAAAAATGGATTGTTTCAGTGTCAGGGATGTCATTGAGACATATTTACACCCGGAAAAGCACCCTGACATTTTTGCACAATCAGCTGAAAATGGCCAATCGGAAATTCCTGACCGAATGAAACTGACCCATACCCGATTTTTGGAAACCATTGGACAACTGCACTATGATTTTCGCCTCACCCTTAAACTGAACAATCTGCAGCCTGAGGATGTGCTCGAAATTCTGTATGAATCAAAGGGACTGGTCACCCGTCTGGAAATCATCAATTTAAAAGATTTTGTTTCCGGAAAAACAGACCATGTCTTTTCCATCAATGAACTGCAAAAAGCGATTAACGGGGGCAGTGTCTTAAAATTGAAACGATCGGTCCGGCAGATAATCTCCTGTGTGGAAAAAGCAGATTATCCGGACAGATCAGACCGGCTGAAAAAACTTTTCAATATCCTTTATGATATCAATGCCCTCAAAAACATGTATGCAGCATACCCCATCAAATCCAGGATCGGAAGTGACTCCACAGGAAAGGCCCACCAGGCACACGGCATGGGATTCGGCATTGTGACCACCCTTCCCTTCCGGTCTCAGAAAAAAATTGACAATACTGCCGGAGACAGGCGCATACTGCCGGCAAACATAAGTGTAAACCAGCGCATGACCGCTTTTTCCCGGGAAGACATGCACCCTTTGTTCACCTGGATACTGGCTGTGTTAAAATGGCTGCCCGGCCTTGATCAGATCATGTTCGTGAAAAAAAAAGAGTGGGTGTTTGAATCCTTTGTTCTGGATATGAAAAAAAAGGGGAATATCGTTACCCTCGGCGGCATGCGAAGACAGATAAGAAATGATCTCGGCTTTGATCTTTCCAGCCCCCGAAAAAAAGATATCCGGAAATCATGGAAAAACCTCAACACCAGGTTTAAAAACTGTCTTAAAATTTTCATGGGGTTTGTTCCGGCATTTGTCTGCTTTTTTCTCACCAAAGACTGGTGGCTTCTGGCCTGGTTCGGTGCATTCATCTGGTTTGGCATTACCGGCTTCAGGGTCATCCTGCAATCGGTTCTCGGCGGCGGGGGCATCAAACGGTCCTCATTGACCAAATGGAACAATTATGTCAGCTGGGACAGATTGACAGATGCCCTGTTTTTCACAGGATTTTCCGTACCCCTTCTGGATTATCTGGTAAAAACAGTCCTGCTGGACAACACCCTGGGCATCAATATGCAGACCAGCCCGTTTGCATTGTATACGGTAATGGGCTTTGCCAACGGCATATATCTGTCAGCCCACAATGCCTTTCGCGGGCTTCCCAGAGCAATGGTAACCGGAAATTTTTTCAGAAGTATCCTTTCCATACCGGTTGCACTGGTATTTAATATGGGTATCGGTATGATATTGGCTTTTTTCAACATCCCGTCTGTCAACACGGTTTTGCAGACATGGGCGGCCATTATTTCCAAAGCAGCTTCAGATACGGTTGCAGGCATGATAGAAGGCACTGTGGACCGGTTCCAGAACCTGAAACTGCGGAAGCGGGATGTTACCAAGAAGTTTTCAGATCTGTTCGACACATATGCGAAACTGGAAATGCTGTTTCCTGAAACCGAAGAACTCAAAATTCTGGAAAAACCGGAAGCCCTTTTTGCCGGCAGAAACGCTGAAGCAAAAGACCTTGCTGTCATGGTCATTATCCATTCTCTGGACCTGTTTTACTTCTGGATGTATCTGCCAAGAGGAAGAATGACCATTGTGGAGATGGTTTCACAGCTGACCCCTGAAGAAAGGACCATTTTTTTCCAGGCACAAAAAATGCTGACGCATGAACAGTTTATCAGCCGTTTGTTTGTGGACGGCATCCTGGGAAGAAATTTTTCCCGGCCATTGTCTTTTTACCTGACCACATATCAGAAATATCTCAGATCCATTGAAAAAATGCATTTTCTCCATCAGACCAATCACGCCATAACCTGCAAAGAACCCATGTTACATGACCGTTGAAGAATGGTGCATGGTCTTTTATCACAGAGGCGCGGTTCTCATCTTAAGCCAGGATGCTGTTTCAGGTGCCAGATGGGGGGAGAGGCGGTCAAAAACCTGCTGGTGATACTGGTTTAACCACTGGATTTCCGCCTGGTTGAGCAGGCAGGTATCCACCATTTCGCGTTCAAAATGGCACCAGGTGAAGTTCTCAAAGGCCAGAAAGTCACCGAAAGCGGTTTTTCGGGCTTTTGTCACCAGCACCATGTTCTCCAGGCGGATGCCGTATTCTCCCTCCCGGTAAACCCCGGGCTCATTGGTCAGCAGCATGCCGGGTTCCAGGGCCACATCAACAGGATGGGGGCTGATGCGGGCCGGGCCTTCATGGACGCACAGAAAAAATCCCACCCCATGGCCGGTGCCATGGCCGAAATTCATGCCCTGCTGCCACAAAAACTGCCGGGCCAGGGTGTCTATCTGAAACCCTTTGGTGCCTTTGGGGAAACAGGCTTCTGCCACGGCAATATGCCCTTTGAGCACCAGGGTATAGTCCCGGATCTGCTGCAAAGTCGGTCTGCCCAGGCTGATGGTGCGGGTAATATCGGTTGTGCCGGTCAGGTAATTGCCGCCGGAATCTGTCAGGAACATGCCGGTGTCCTGAATCTGAACATCGGTATCTTTGGTGGCTCTATAGTGACACATGGCGGAATGCGGGCCATAGGCCATGATGGGGTCAAAGCTGTTTTCCATGAAATCGGTCTGCCGGCTGCGCAGATCAAACAATTTTTCTTCCGCACTGATTTCCGAGACCGGTTCTCCGGCATCCCGGGTGGCCATCCAGTGCAGAAACTCGGTGACCGCCACCCCGTCCTTGACAGCTGTCTCTTTGAGATGCTGTATCTGTACGCGATTTTTCACCGCTTTGAGCCGGGTAGCAGGACCGGCTTTTTCCAAAATGCGGCATGCCGGGTTGACAGCAGAGAACACTGCTGCAGAAACCATGTCCGGATCCAGCAGCACACAGGCATTTTCCGGCAGCTTTTCCACGGTGGAAAAGATATCTTTGTATGATGACAACCGGACACCGTCTGCTGCCAGAACCGCTGCAAGGTCTTTACCCACCTTGTCCGGTTGGATAAACAGCTGCGCATGTTCCAGGCCAATGAGGGCAAAGGCGATATTGACCGGATTGCCGGGGGCATCTGATCCCCGCAGGTTAAAGGTCCAGGCAATGTCCTCCAGGCCGGTCATGACATACCAGCCGGCACCGGATGCATTCATGGCATCCCGGATGTCTTGTATCTTTTCAGCCCGGGACTGACCGGCAAACCGGGTGGAAAAATCCCAGGCTTTTGTGGCCGGCATGGGCGGGCGGTTCAGCCAGACCCTGGACACCAGGTCCAGGTCTGTTCTCAAACCGATATTTCCTATGTACCACAGATCCCTGTATCTTTTTTCCTGTTTTCTGGAAATCATTTGCCCGTCAATGGCCGCCACATCATTTTCAGACAGGTTTTCAAAAATCCAGTCGTGGAATTCAGGCACATCAGGCTCTCCGGATTTGAACAGCGCAAATTCCGATTCCCTGATCTGGGATGCGGCCTGTATCCAATACCGGAAATCCGTCCAGAGAATGGCTTTGTCTGCCGTGACCACGGCAACCCCGGCAGAACCGGTAAACCCGGTAAGCCAGGCCCTGGCCTGCCAGTGGCCGGTGACATATTCACTCTGGTGGGGATCTGCACTGGGCACCACCAGGGCAGCGATCTTTTCGGCTGCCATTATCTGTCTTACAGCAGCCAGTTTTTCAGAAGATTTCACTTTATTTTCCTATTCAACCTTGAATTTATGGATCAACTCATCCAGTTTTCTGGTCTCTGATTCCATGTTCCGGGTATCAGCCTCAATATCGGGGATAGTTTTCCGATATTTCTTTGTTTGCCTGGCTGACTTTTTATCGGTTTCTTTGTTGTAATCATCCATATGGATTTTCATAATTTTGCCCAAAGGCATACACTGTTTAAAAGTGTTTCTCAATATTTTTGTCATCTTTCACACCCCTCTTTTTAAATTCTGCTGTTTGTTGTATACCCTGACCAGAAACTATTATGACATTATAGATTGTGCGTTTCATAAAAAATGTTTATGCATATAAAGGAGAACTTGCCCGCTTATGAACCCCTTATTTGATACCGTCATTGACCGCACCAATACCCATTCCATGAAATGGGAAAAATACGAGGGAACCGATATTCTGCCCATGTGGGTGGCGGACATGGATTTCAAGGCACCGCCTGCAGTACTGACTGCCCTGCAAGAAATCATTACCCATGGTATTCTGGGATATACCCTGGTTCCCCAGGACCTGAACCAGATTGTGACATCGCGCCTGATGTCCCTGTACGGCTGGGAAGTGGAAACAGACTGGCTGGTCTGGATTCCCGGCGTGGTATCCGGCCTGAACGTGGTCTGCAGGGCTTTTGGCACCCAAAACCAGGCCATTGTCACCACCACCCCCATCTACCCGCCTTTTTTGTCGGTATCTGCGCATTGCGGCAAACCGTTGCACACCCTTCCCATGGTCACAGAAGCAGGCCGCAGCACCCTTGATTTTGAAAGACTTGAACAGATGTTTCAAAAAAAACCGGCCGTGTTTTTGTTCTGCAGTCCCTACAACCCCTGCGGCACCCTGTTTACTACAGAGGAACTCAACAGGCTGGCAGACCTGTGTGACAAATATGATGTGATTTTGTGCAGCGATGAAATCCACAGTGACTTTGTTCTGGATCAACACAACCGGCATATTCCGTCAGCCACGGTTTCAAGGCATGCTGCCGCGCGTACCATCACCCTGATGGCACCATCCAAAACCTATAATATTCCGGGACTGGGATGTTCTTTTGCCGTGATTTCAGATCCTGATTTACGCAAGCGGTTCATTGCAGCATGCAAAGGCACCCTGCCCAGCGTGAACCTCATGGGACTGGCTGCGGCAAAAGCAGCCTATGCATCCTGCGATGAGTGGCTGGCACAATTGATCGCCTATCTGCGGCAAAACAGAGACATGGTGATGGAAAAAGTCAGCCAGATGCCCGGCTGCAGACTCGATCCCATCCAGGCCACTTTTCTGGCATGGATCGATATCACTGAAACCGGACTGACAGACCCGGTGGGCTTTTTTGAACAGGCAGGGGTCGGACTGTCCGACGGCAAATTTTTCGGTGCCCCCGGTTTTGTCCGGCTCAATTTCGGATGCCCTGCCGCCATCCTGGAAAAAGGACTGCTTCGCATGGAAACAGCTTTGAAAAACAGAACAAGACAAGCCTGACCTGTTGGACCATACCTGTACCTGAAACGCGGGTTGCCCTTATATTGCCATAAATCATAAACAACGGTATAATCTATAAAATTGCCTATAAACCATAAACAGCCTTCTTTTCTGGAGACCCCATGAAAACGATTATAGAACCCTTCCGCATCAAGACCACGGAACCCATCCACATCATTTCCAAAGAACAGCGCATACAGGCCCTGGCAGATGCACACCAGAATGTGTTCCTGCTGGATGCCGAAGACTGCTGCATCGATCTGCTCACTGACTCCGGCACCGGCGCCATGTCCACCCGGCAGTGGGCCGCCATGATGATGGGGGATGAATCCTATGCCGGCAGCCGGTCCTGGAAACATTTTGAAGCCACTGTCAAGGATATCACCGGCATCAGGCATGTGTTTCCCACCCACCAGGGCAGGGCCGCAGAAGCCATCCTGGCCCAGACCCTTATCCGCAAAGGCGATGTCATCCCCAACAACTCGCACTTTGACACCACCCGGGCCAATATTGAATATGTGGGCGGGGTGGCGGTAAATCTGTTGTGTCCGGAAGGCACAGACACATCAGACCAGTCTCCTTTCAAGGGGAACATGGATATTGAAAAGCTTGAACAATGCATTGCAGCCAGCGGCAGAGAAAATATTCCCTTTGCCATGATCACGGTCACCAACAACACCGGCGGGGGACAGCCGGTTTCTTTGAAAAATATCCGGGACGTCAAATCAGTGCTGCACAAGCACGGGATACCCCTGGTAATTGATGCCTGCAGATTTGCGGAAAATGCCTATTTCATAAAACACCGGGAACCAGGCTATAAAAACAAATCTTTGCTGGAAATCGCCAGAGAGATATTTTCCTTTGCCGACGGGGCCACCATGAGTTGCAAAAAAGACGGCCTGGCCAATATCGGGGGCTTTCTCATCTGCAACAATGATGACTGGGCTGAAAAATTCCGTACCCTGCTGATTATCAGGGAAGGATTTCCCACCTACGGGGGGCTGGCCGGCCGGGATCTGGAAGCCATTGCCGTGGGCCTGAAAGAGGCCCTGGAATACGACTACCAGGTTTACCGCCACGCCACTGTCCAGTACCTGAGCAAAAGCCTCATTGATATCGGGGTTCCCATTGTCCGGCCGGCAGGCGGGCATGCCGTGTTCCTGGATGCAAAAAAAATGCTGCCCCATATTCCCTCTCTCCAATATCCGGGTATCGGTATTGTCAATGCCCTGTATACACAAGGGGGCGTGAGAGGCGTGGAACTGGGATCTGTGATGTTCGGGGCATTTGATGAAAACGGCAGGGAAACAGCGTCACCTCTGGAACTGGTGCGCCTGGCATTTCCCAGGCGGGTGTATACCCAGAGCCATTTTGATTACCTCATTGAAGTGATCAAAGAGGTGTGGGAAAACAAACAGGATATTCCCGGATATAAGATTGTTTACCAGGCACCGTTTCTGCGCCACTTCACCTGCCATTTTGAAAAGATGGACAGAACATGATACAGCGGATATTACTTTTTGCTTGACTAAAAACACCCGTCTTTTTATAGTTGTCCAATTTACAATTAAAATTGTAGGTATGTGTACACAAAATTTAACCTAAACAAAGGGAGTAGAGCATGAAATCATTATTCAAGGTAGTAGCAGTTGCGGTATTTTCCATGATTGTATTTGCAGCACCCGGCTTTGCCGCGGATACAGTCAAAGTGGCCAGTGCCGGGGTCATCTCCGGTGATCTGGCACCCTATGGTATTTCAGCCCTCAGGGGGGTGGAAATAGCTGTGGATGATCTCAATGCCAAGGGCGGCATTTTGGGCAAAAAAATCGAATTGCTGGTGGGCGATGATGTGTGCAAGCCCGAAGTTGCCGTAAACATCGCCACCAAACTGGTATCTGACGGTGCCCAGATGATCATCGGCCATGTCTGCTCCGGTGCCACCATTGCTGCCAACAAAATTTACAAGGATGCCAATCTTTTGATTGCCTCTCCTGCCTCCACCAGTGATGCCCTGACCTTTACCGGTGAACATCCCAATTTTTTCAGAACCATTGCCAATGACGGTGCCCAGGCCATTTTGATGACCGATTTTGTGAAAAATGAAATCAAAGCCAAAAAAGTAGCCCTGATCCATGACAAAGGCGATTACGGCAAAGGCCAGATGGAACTTGTCAGACAAAATTTTGAAAAAATGGGCGGGGTGGAAATCGTTCTGTTTGAGGGGGTGACCACCGGTGCTATGGATTATTCCGCCATTGTCCAGAAGATCAAACGGTCTGATGCCGAGGTTACCATGTGGGGCGGATATCATTCAGATGCTTCCAAAATCGTACAGCTGCTCAAAAAGAAAAGAGTGGACACCACTTTTTTCGGGGCTGACGGCATCATTGGTGACAACTTCACCAACCTGGCCGGCAAATATGCGGAAGGCGTTTATGCCACAGGTCCCAATGACACATCCGGTAACCCTTTGTACCAGGAACTGTCTGCCAAACACCAGAAAAAATTCGGTGAAGATCCCGGTACTTTTTTCTTTAACGGATATGCCTGCCTCCAGGCCCTGGCTGCTGCGGCTGAAAAAGCGGGAACACTGGAATACGATGCCATGCGGGCCGCCATGTTTGAAATCACGATCGACTCTCCTTTAGGCCCCATCGGGTTTGATGAAAAAGGGGATGTTGTGGGTGCGGGTTTCTCCGTATACAAGGTTATTGACGGAAAATACCAGCAGGTTAATTAACGCCTGATGCACTGTAAAAAACAGGGGCGTAAATCCATGACGGATCTGCGCTCCTGTTTTTGTACCCAGCGGTTTTACCTAAATTTTTCAAAGATCAGGATGAATTACCATGCGTTGGATTAGTATATTACTGGGTGTGGCCGTGGCCGGCATCATCGGTTTTTTTGCCGTCCGCGAGCTTCTCATCGACCCCTTGTATTTTTTTGAACTGTTTCTGGGGGGCCTGACCAGGGGGAGCATTTACGCCCTGATCGCCCTGGGATATACCATGGTATACGGCATCATTCAGCTGATCAATTTTGCCCATGGTGAAATCTACATGATCGGGGCCATGACCGCCCTTATCATTGCAAGCCTTCTGGGGATGTGGGGCTGGAATACCGCTGTTATCGTCATCCTGGCATTTGTGTTTGCTATTGTGTATTCCTGTGCCTACGGATTTACAGTGGAAAAAATCGCGTACAAACCCCTGCGGAACGCCCCCAGGCTGTCGGCCCTGATATCTGCCATCGGCATGAGCCTGTTTCTGCAAAACTATGTGATGCTGGCCCAGACCCCGGAATATCTGCCGTTCAGAAGCCTTATACCCGATTTCAAATTCTGGGAACCCTTTGCCCATATCATCACCTCTGTGGAGCTGACCATCATCGTCACCACGGTGATTGTCATGATCCTGCTGGGACTGCTCATCAAGTTCACCCGCATCGGCAAAGCCATGCGGGCCACAGCCCAGGACAAGGTCATGTCCGCGCTTTTGGGCATCAATGTCAACAATGTCATTTCCGCCACTTTTGTGGTGGGGTCTGCCACCGCTGCCATCGGCGGGGTGCTCATCGCCTGCCATGTGGGT
>JAABRW010000416.1 GCA_011390695.1 Desulfotignum sp. | reverse complement strand
TTCAGGAAAAATTATCTAACAGTATATCATGCTAAAATGGATGAATTGCAGAAAGGTTTATCACCTTTATATCTGGTCTTTTTTCAATTCTTGAAATTCAACCATCTTGCAACAATCCTGAACTCTGTAAAACCTCAACCTTTGTTCCGATATCATTGATTCCAGCAGAACACAACCAGAACTTTCATATTTTCATTTTGACCACTTCCCGACTTCCCATAAAAATTTTATAGCTGCACAGAAAACATCTCATTATTAAAAAGCATTTTTTCTTGACAGATCCTGACCGCTGCCATAAAAAAAAGGATGCTGGGTCTCACCGGGGGGGTGTCAAAGCTGTTCAATCTACTGGAACAGACAGAGATAAAGATTCTCCTGTTATTCAAAGATGGCTGCCGGAGAATCCTTTCAAAGGGCGGTATGAACCATGGACAATATCGGTTTCAGGGAGAAATTTGGAGGCAAGACAGCCATGACAGTTTATTATGCCGGATCTGATGAGCCGGACTATTTTGATGATGTCCTGCTGGTTCCTGTTGTCCGGGATGAAGACACCGGGACATGGATGATAATGAAAAAATGAATATTCAACAAACAGCACATCATGAGGCAGGGCATTCGGTGATTGCCTACAGACTCCGCCAAGAACTTGGCAAAACGACCATTATAAGAGATGGTGACACGTTAGGGCGCGCTTCCTCTGAAAGAGCATGGGCAGATGGCTCCACAGACTGTGAGCAGATTATCTGCCTTTATGCGGGATATGCTGCCCAAAAACAATACAATCCCAATGCAGACCCACAAGGATCGCAAACCGACAATAATGAGGCGGCCGATCTGTTATTTCTGAACCCTGCCCTTTCTGAAACCCAGCTGAGGGATGAAGCCTCAAAGATGGTGGCAGAAAACTGGGATGCTATCAAAGCGGTGGCCTGTCAGTTGTTGGAGGATAAGACATTGGATGAAGATGAGTTGACCATCATTGTAGATGCTGTTTATGTAGGTGTTGATGTTGACAAGGTCCTGACTGAATATCGGTACCGGAAATCCTTCATCTAAAACAAACCCGTCACCGACACAGACCTCAAGTCCCTGGGGATGACCTGGGGCTTTTTTTACTCAAACGGACCCGCACATTAAAATGAGGTGGCCCATACCCCGACAAATTCAAAACTATTCAACCAGCGAAGCAAATTCACCCAGTGCCCGGAAAAAGGGAGCCGGGTTTTTTATTTCTGAGCAGATCCATGGGCAGACAGGTTAAAAAATCTTCAATTCATGGGTTTTGTGGTGAATATTGCGGAGGTCTCTCTGAGGTGAAATAAAAAAATGTATTATATGTGTATTAGATCAGCCCAAAACAAAAAATCCCGAGAACCTAAATCCTCGGGACAGTGTTTATTGGGTTGGCTCCCCAGCACGGACTTGAACCGCGGACCCATTGGTTAACAGCCAATTGCTCTGCCAACTGAGCTACTGGGGAGCAGCGCCTTGAATCAAGACTTGCTGTTTATATAAGATCGCTCCTTTCCTGTCAAGAAGAAAAAACAAAAAATTGACATTGATTCCGCTAATGGTTACAATCCAGAAAAAAAGCAGAACACATAAAAGGTAAGGAGGGATTTTCATATGAGTACAGACAGCTTGTCCGTGCAAAACACCAACACCATTGGCACATCTGCCCGGCCCCAAATCCAAATGGACAATGCAGACCCTGCCCGGCAGAGCCAGCAAGCAGCATCAGATATGGATATTGCCCAGGAATCCAATCCCGACGTCCGGGAGGCATTCCAGGTTCAGATCTCTTTGCCTGCCCAAAGCCTGCTGGCAGCTGATGCAGATGACAACACACAGGATACGAAAACCTTAAGTGCTGAGTCTTCTGAAGCACAATCTGTTCCCCGGACAGGCCAGGGCCCGGGACGCGGCGGGATTATTGATATTATGACCTGATACACCAAATATCCCGACATACCATCATACCCTGTAATATAATGATATACTTGAATATGGGCAAAAAAGCTAAAAAACCATGATCACTGAATACGGCACAGTGACCCGGACAGATTCGGGTACAGCCTGGATTAAAACCAACCGCACCGGTGCCTGTGAAGGATGTACGGCAAAATCCAGCTGCGGGACAATGCACAGGGGCCAGGAAATGGTGATAGAGGTTTCCAATACCCTCGGGGTTCAGGCCGGAGATGCCGTGATCATCGGCATTGAAACCAAACCGGTCATGCTGCTGACTTTCCTGGTTTATGTGGTCCCCATCATCTGTCTGCTGGTGGGGGCCCTGGCCGGAAATGCACTGGCACCGTTCATTCATATCAATCCGTCTTTTCTGGCCATGGTGCTGGGATTTTCATCATTTGGGGCAGCATTTTTTATTCTCCATAAAAAATCAGCGGCTTTAAATAAAAAGCAGGGATACAAACCCGTGCTTGTCCGAAAAACAAAGCCCATTGTACCAGCCTCCTGCGCGACTCCTTCAAAATAATTTTTTTCTTGCCAACCCTGCCACAATATACTATATACGCTGCCAGTTGTGGGTTTGTCTCCTAAACTCTAACCCTTAAACTGGAAGATTTACATATGACATCACAACCACACCTGAAAGCAGCGGTTTTGATCATGACCGTTTTTTTGATCACAGGAATTGTATGCTATGCTTCTTTTTCACCTCCTTTGCCGGCTGAGCCAGTCCGACTGATGTTCCAAAACGATGCCGGCAAGGTTTTATTCACCCACCAGACCCACACGGAAACGTATCTTCTGGACTGTCTGGACTGCCATCACAACCTGTACGATGATGAAATATACGAATGCGGAGAATGCCATGGGGAAATCGGTGATGAATACATGCCGTCACTGCCTGATGCATTTCATGAACAATGCATTGGATGCCATGCAGATTATGGTGCCGGCCCGGTAGAATGTAATTCCTGTCATGTGATGTAAGAAACGGGTTTCAAATGTTTTCTTTGTAAAAGCACAAAAGCCATGACCACAGTTTTTTCGAAACAAGGACGGAACTCATGATTAAACGATCTTTTTTTGCTCTATCCAAACCCAGGCTGACCTATGACCTGCTTGAGCCGGACCCTGAAGGACCCCGGACCATTCCTTTGCCAGGTCTTGTCACATTATTGCTGACCGAAGCCATTGACAACACCAGGCCTGCCTTGATCAAAAAAGGCGACCCGGTGCAAAAAGGACAGAAACTGGCGCTTTACGAGGACAGTACCGCATATGTTGTTTCTCCTGTGGCAGGTACCATAAAATTAATCGACACGTATCCAGATGATTTCGGGGAAATTGCCACCAGCATCACCATTACCCATGACCCGGACAAGATATCTGAAATAGCGCCCCTGGAATTACCGGAAGACATATCATCTGCGGCCCTGCACCTGAAAAAACTGCCCGGCGCTCTCCCCTTTGATATCCTGGCAGATGAGAATTTTAAAATCCGGACCATTGTCATCACCGGCGCAGAAACAGACCTTTTGTCCACCACATCCCAGTATGTCAGTACAGCCCATGCCCGGGACCTGGAACAGGGTGCTGCGATCCTCAAACGGCTCACCGGAACTGCCAGAATCTGCCTTACCCTGCCTGAAGGGCTCAATGGGCAGACCGCGTTTACGTCCCTGCAGGTATTGAAAACCAGCAATGTGTATCCTGATACCCTGCCGGCCATGATCATGAAAGACCATCTGGATACAGTACTGCCTGCAGGCAAAACCCCCGAAGATATGGGCATCTGCTTTATCCGGGCTGAAGCGGTTGTTTCTCTTGCCCAAACCTATGAAAAAAAAGCCCCGGTTTTTGAAAAACATCTCACCCTGGTTGACAAGGCAGGATTCCGGCACCGGATAAAAGCGGTCATCGGCACCCCCTTACGCCACATATTCAACCAGCTTGATATCCAGATCAATGACCAGGACCGTGTCATCATTGGCGGCCCCATGCGGGGATCCGCCACTTTTACAACGCATCATCCGGTAACACCGGATACAGATACAGTTGTGGTCCAGGACCGGGAAATACTCCCGAAAATTTCAGACACCCCCTGTGTCAACTGCGGCAAATGCATCCAGATCTGTCCGGCCAGTATCCCGGTCAACATGCTGGTGCGGTTTCTGGAGGTTGACCAGTTTGAAGAAGCAGCGGAAAAAGGTGATCTTGAGGCCTGTATCGAATGCGGATTATGCGGGTTTGTTTGTACATCACAGATCGCCCTGGGCCAGTATATACGGCTGGGAAAACATGAACTGCACAAACTGCGCGCAGAAGTTTAAAAGGGAGACTGCCCATGAATAATACCAAACTAACCGTTTCCCATGCACCGTTCTGGCATGACGGAGACAGCGTGTTCCAAAAAAACCTCAACTATATGCTGGCCCTTTTGCCCGCCGCCCTTTTCGGTATCCTGCAATTCGGCGCCCCTGCCCTGGGTGTAATTGCCTTATCCCTTTCCTGCGCCATGTTCTGGGAACTTGTGATAAATCTTGTTTCCAAAAAACCCGCCACCATTGGTGATCTGGAAGCTGCCCTCATCGGATTACTGTTCGGCATGATGCTGCCGGCCATCACCCCGTGGTGGCTTATTTTGGTGGGAACCTTTGTGGCGGTATTTATCGGAAAAATGATATTCGGCGGTATCGGATCCAGTCCGTTCAATCCCACCCTGATGGGCATGGCGGTCCTCATGATGTCCTGGAACATGTTCTTTGATTTTGACACCGCCTATGTGGATTATGATTTTGCTTTTACCGCCCTGGCACCCCTGACAGCTGTTAAAGCCCAGGGAGCTGCTGCTGCAGACTTTTTTGCTCTGGGTGATCTGTTCCTGGGCAGGGAGGTGGGTGCCATCGGCGCCGTTTTTGGTCTGGGCCTGGTCCTGGGCGGCATCTACCTTATTTTAAGGGGCTATTCCCGCTGGGAATTATGCGTCTCCTTTATTGCAGGCATACTGGTAACGGCATTTTTATTCCATGCAGCCAGTCCGGATGCCTATGCCGGCCCTATGTTCCACCTGTTGTCAGGATACACCCTGCTGGGGGCATTTTTCCTGATCACGGAAAGTGCATCTTCGCCGGTGAATCGGATTCCCATGTTTATTTACGGATTTCTGGGCGGGTTCATGATCATTCTCATGAGAAATATCGGGTCGTATGCAGACGGTACGATTCTGGCCATCCTGCTGGTTAACCTGGTAACTCCCCTTATAGACAACCTAAGACCAAAAGCCTTGGGAAAGGATATGAGCAATGCGTGAAATGATTAGCATGATTGTCGTTCTGACCGTGCTTGCCTCTGTTTCCGGCGGGCTTCTGGCGGCGATCAAATCCGGTACGGAATTAAGAATCGAAGAACAGATTTTAAAATTTCAACAAGCGCCGGCCATTGAATCTCTTTTTTCCGATGTGACCAATGACCCACTCAAAGAACGCTTCAATATAGAAACTGAAGAGCGTACGCTCCAAATGTTTCCGGCCAAACTGCAGGACGGAACTACTGCCGTTGCCTTTGAAACCTTTGGAAAAGGCGGATATGGCGGTGATATCGGTTTGATAGTGGGTATCAATCTGAACACGGATCAGTTAGTCGGGGCCAGGGTCACCACCCATGCTGAAACCCCGGGCCTGGGTTCCCGCGTCAAAGATGAACTGACTTTTGTTTCCCAGTTTGCAGACAAACCCATCGATGCCGACCTTGCCCTTAAATCCGACAACGGCACCATCGATGCCATTTCCGGGGCCACGGTCACCTCCAGGGCTGTAACCCGGGCTGCCATACAGGCCCAGGAACTGTACAGCAAATTGAAACCCGAAATTCAAAAACAGATCCAATAAGGCATAAAAGGAGATAAATACACATGGCACAATCCTTGGCTAAAGAATTTACTAAAGGGCTATGGGCTGAAATACCTCCTTTCCGCCTGGTGCTGGGGCTATGTCCGGTGCTGGCGGTGACCAAAACCGTTGAAAACGGTATCGGCATGGGACTTGCCACCACCTTTGTTCTGGTATGCTCCAATCTTTTGGTATCCCTGTTGCGGAACACGATCCCCCCCAAAGTCAGGATCGCCTGCTATATTGTCATCATTGCCACCTTTGTGACCATCGTGGAACTGGTCATGCAGGCCTTTACCTATCCTTTGTTTTTGAAGCTGGGTATCTTTATCCCGCTGATCGTGGTCAATTGTATCGTGCTGGGCCGTGCCGAAGCCTTTGCCAGTAAAAACACACCAGTGCTGTCTGTTGCAGACGGGCTCGGTATAGGCATCGGGTTCACGCTTTCCCTGGCATCTCTTGGTGCTGTGCGGGAACTGATAGGGTCCGGAACCATTACCATCTGGGATGGAAATCCAGTATTTGCCATGCCGGAGTGGTTCCATCCCCTCTCCTTTATGGTGGAGGCACCGGGTGCATTTGTGGCTTTAGGGCTGATGCTGGCGGGCATGAACCTGATCGGTAAGAAATAAGGAGCGCATCAATGGAATTTTTTGAACTTGCCATCGGCAGTATTTTCATCAACAATATCATTTTGGCCCAGTTTCTGGGGATATGTCCCTTTATCGGTACCTCCAAAAAAATGGAAACCGCCGTGGGCATGTCCATGGCAGTCGTGTTTGTTATGGTAATGGCCGGCATGATAACCTGGTCAGTGGATACGTTCCTGCTCAAAACCTTGAATGTGGAATATTTGCGTACCCTGTCATTCATTCTGGTCATCGCTTCTCTGGTGCAGTTTGTGGAAATGTTTTTGAAAAAAAGTATCCCGGGCCTGTATGCCGGCCTGGGCATTTTTCTGCCCCTGATCACCACCAACTGCGCTGTCATGGGTACCTGTCTGCTGAATATCGGCAATGAATATGACTTCACCAAAGCCCTTGTGTCTGCATTTTCCTATGCCCTCGGGTTCGGACTTGCGTTGATTCTTTTTGCCGGGGTCAGAGAGCGGGTCAATCTGGGCCGTGTCCCCAAACCGCTGCAGGACACTTCCATCGGGCTTGTCACTGCCGGCATCATTGCCTTGACTTTTACCTCTTTCAGGGGAATGGTATAAAACCATCAGGGGGACCATATACTTCAGGCAAAACCAGCATGAGGATGCTTGCAGCAATCCTTGTGGCAGCGGGAATTATCCTGGGTGCAGGCGGATTCTGGGTATGGAAAAAGCTGCACACACCCTGTTCAACAGATGACAGGCAGGTGGTGTTCACCATCCATCCAGGCCAGAACCTGAAGCAGATTGCAGCATCCCTTGAATCCCGGGGCCTGATATCAGATGCGCTGTTGTTCACCCTGTATGCCAGATATAAAAAAGCAGGCACCCGTCTTCCGGCCGGAGAATACCTTCTGCCGGCCAACCTGACCCAGATCCAGATATTGCATACGCTGCTGGAAGGAAAAGTCAGACTGTACCGGCTCACGGTTCCGGAAGGCCTGAACATGGAGGAAACTGCAGCCCTTGTTGCAACAGCCGGATTCTGTGACAAAAAAACCTTTCTTGCCCTGTGCACTGACCCGGCATTTATCGCTCATCTAAATGTTCCATCCCACACCCTGGAAGGATTCCTGTTTCCGGACACCTATTTTTTCCCCAGATCCGCTGCCTGCCGCCAGGTTATCAAAAAAATGGTGGACACATTTTTTTCTGTATTCATACCCCGATGGCAGGTACGCGCAGAAACCATGGGACTTACCCTCCAGGAGATCGTCACCCTGGCATCCATGATTGAAAAAGAAGCCGGCGTGGCAGAGGAACGCCCCCTTATCGCCTCGGTATTCCACAACCGCCTGAAAAAAAAGATGCGGCTGGAAAGTGACCCCACGGTAATTTACGGGGATCCGGAGTTTGAGGGACGGATCAGAACCAGACACCTGCGCAGAAAAACCGAATACAACACCTACCAGATGCACGGACTTCCCAAAGGCCCTATTGCCAGTCCCGGTGCAAAGGCCCTTGAGGCCGCGTTATACCCTGCCCAAAGCGATTATCTTTTTTTTGTGTCCAAAAATGACAAAACCCATTATTTTTCAAGAACCCTGGCAGAGCATAACCGGGCCGTGCGAAAATACCAGTTGAACAAGTAAGCCAACAGGACTGGTCATTATCAGCTCAATCATCAAATTGGCGCAGATACACAATCACAGCCCCTGATCTGGATTTTTTTTTGCGTTCCCAGGCAAATCCCAGCACAATATCCCGGGTCTTGAGTTTTGCAAGCAGATCCTCGATCATATCCGGCAATACCGGGCCCAGATCGGAATGCAGCCCTTTGCCCACAATAATGCGCACTGTAAAATACCCCTGGTGTTTGCAGGAAATCAAAAATGATCTGGCCTTGAGTTCCGCACCCAGGGCGGTGAAACCATGCAGGTCCAGATCGGTTTCCGGCGGGGGATACCGCTTGATCCGCTTGTGAAACGGCATGGGTTCGGGTGATGACCGGGCAATTTTATCCGGCCGGGACAAAAAGGCTTCCAAAAGGGCGGGAAAATTTTCCGGTTCAGATATTTGTGCATCAGTGATAGAAAAGTCTTTGTCCACTATGGGCAGGCCGTGGCGGTTCAACTGCCGGGAACAGGTGTCCCGGCAGTCTGATTCCGGAGGTTTTTTTCTGGTAAACGCCCGCAAAAAATCTTCATCCGACCGTAACCTGGGGGGCCTGTTTTTTTTTCTTCTTGCCATAGCTGGTCAGGATTCTACCCCAAACACCCATGTTTTTCAAGGACAACCCTTATGTTCTGTATTTGACTTTACCCCCCCTTCCTGCTATTGTCTGATTCATGAAAATTGGCAGCATTGTTGAATACATTGATCAACAAAAAATCATAGCAGCGGTAATATTAAGCGAGAAAAAAGGCAAGCTCAAATTACTCAATGAAAACAGCCGGGAAGTCAGTCTTTCTGAAAAAAGGCTTGCCCATATGTCACAGGTGCGTCTGGACACGGACCAATCCAGAAACACCCTGATACATCACCTCCAGGCAGTGGCTGCAACCCGAAAAAAGCTGTCCGAGCAGATAGATATCAAAGAATTATGGGAGATTCTGCATGAAGAATCCGGTGATATCGATATTTCCGCCATGACCCTGTTCTGCTTTGATCCCCCGCTTACCGCGGATCATGAAGCTGCAGTTCTCCGGGCCTTTTTCAATGACCGGCTCTACTTTAAATTCAACCAGATCCTTTTTGCCCCCTATACCCCTGAACAGGTGACAACCAAAAAAAGACAGATCCAGGAAGCCCAAAAAAGGGACCGGCTGATTCAAAAAGGGGTGGCCTGGCTCACTGCCATGCAGTCGGAATCAAAAGACGCAGATGTTTGTGATCCCGAGGTTCTGGAGATACTCAAAGCCTATTACCTGTTTGGAAATGATGCCGACAATGCCGCCATGGCCAGACAGATGGTCAAAAATGCCGGCATGAAATCACCTGACCCTCTTTTTGGCTTCCTTGTCCGGGCAGGCATCTGGCACCCGGATGAAAACATTGATCTTCTGGCCATGGAAATCCCCACTGTTTTTCCTCCGGAAGTTACAGCCGCCAGTAAAAAACTGTCTGTGACCCACACAGGTATTTTTCAGGATCCATGCCGGAAAGATCTCACCCATGTGCCGTTGATCACCATTGACGGCCAGTCCACCATGGATTATGACGATGCCATCAGCCTTGAAAAGACAGAACAGGGATATTGCCTGGGAATCCATATCATTGATGTAGGGGCCTATATAAAATCCGGAGATCCGGTTGATCTGGCTGCCCGGCAGCGGGCCAGCTCCATCTATATGCCTGATGACAAACTGCCCATGCTGCCTGCCGACCTTTCCGAGGATCTGTGCAGCCTGCGGCAGGGAGAAAACCGGCCCGGCATCAGTACCCTTGTCCAGATGAACAGATTTTTCGAAGTGCTTGATTTTAAAATTGTTCCCAGCATCATCAAGGTCCACCAGCAGATGAGCTATTCCGAGGCCAATGTTCTGAATGGCAAAGATGATCCCATCACCAGCCTTTATAAAATTGCCACTCTGCTGCGGGAAAAACGCATTAAAGCCGGTGCTGTGCAGATTACCCTGCCCGAGGTCAATGTATGGATAGAAGAAAACGGGGAAATACGCTATGCCAAGGTGGACCGGGAAAATCCTTCCAGGATGCTGGTTTCTGAAATGATGATTTTTGCCAATTCCCTGATGGCCAGGTTCCTTGCCGATCATAAGATACCAGCGGTGTTCCGGTCCCAGCCTCCCCCGGGCCAGCGGTTGTTCAAGGGCGTTGAAACAGCCCTGCTGCCGAACCTCATGCAGCGCAAACATTTGAGTCGGGCCGTGGTCAGTACCACCCCCCAGACCCATTCCGGATTAGGGGTCACTGCC
>JAABRW010000415.1 GCA_011390695.1 Desulfotignum sp. | reverse complement strand
CGGAAGAACAAAATTCCGAAAAATATCCCGGAAAAAGAAGCAATAATGGCAGTTCTAATGGTGGTCTGAACCAGAATTACCAAAGCGGTCACCCCGATTATTAAAAAGAAACCCCAGTACTTTGATTTTTCCGCTCTGGCTGTCAGTGCCCAGGTCAGAAAAAACGGCGCTGCCATGGCGCACAATCCTGCAAATCTGGCAGGTTCTTTGAGTTTGCTGGTATACCGGTCAATGGAACGGCCGAACAGATCACTGCCTGCACCATATGCCAGGAGGGTATTCACCCCGGCAAACAAAACCCCTGCTGCAAGGCCCCATATAAAATACCGGCTGATCTGTCTTCGGGTGGACAGATCCAGTAACGCACAGGCAAAAAGGAAAAACCGGATAAAAACGATGTCATGCAATGCCCCTTTGCTCCCGGCACCGTTTAGGGCAAGGCTTAAAACAATGCAGCAAAGCCAGGCCGCCCATGCCAGAACCGCGGGGTTGGTGATAATGCGGGAAAACGGATTTTCCCGCAAAATAACGGCTCTCGCAATCCAGGCCAGACCTGCCAGAGAAATCATGGCTTCAAATCCTGCATTTCCGATCACAATTCCCACGGGAACAGCAGCACCGAGAAACAAGATGGTGTTATCCAGATATCGGCCCCATTTCATGGATGTTTCATTTTTTAATCTATGCATACCATTTTCTCTGCCATATTATGTGACAGCCATTTTATTTCTGGACTGCCAGCCTTAGTTTAACAAGCCTTCACAAAAATGTCGGATATTTTTATCATGTTTCCTCACAGGCGCGGCGGTGCTGCCAGCAATTCTTCATAAAGCCTGAGGGTTTTTGTGCACATAAGATCCGTGGTGAAATGCTCTGCCACCCATTCCCTTGCCCTGGATCCCATTTCTTTTCTTTTTTTTTCATCACTTACAGATTCTGCCAGAACGTTTGCAAACCCGTCTATATCAGCAGGAGAAAATAACCAGCCGGTTTTTTCCGGGACAATGGTTTCCAGACTGCCGCCATGGGCGGTTGCCACCACAGGAACTCCCATGGCCTGGGACTCAACCCCTATCCTGCCGAATGACTCAGGATGGATGGAAGCACTTATGGTGACATCGGAAAGCATAAAAGCTGCTGCCATATCGTTGCAATGCCCTGCAAAAACAACCCGGTCTTTCAGGCTTTTTTCCACTGCTTCTTTTTGCAGCCGGGCCGCATATTCGGTTTTTTCGTTCATATCGCCCACAAAAACAGCTGTCCATGAAAGATGCTTTATCTTCTCAAGGGCTGATAAAAAAAGCCTGTGCCCTTTGAGTTCTGTAAATCTTCCGGGCAGCATCAGAACAGGACCTTTTTGTCCATCTATTCCCCATTTTGTCCTGAGATCGGACACCTTTTTTTTGTCCACCAGCAGCGGATCAAAACATGATGCATCAAAACCCCGATGGATAACCTTCACATGATTGCCACAAACACCATATTGCTGACAAATATGGTCCTGGATCAGTTTGGAAACCGCAATAATCCTTTCTCCTTTGGTCATGACGGCGGAATAGCGGTTAACTGAATAAAATCCGTGAAAAGTGGTTACAATCCGGGGCCGGGTTGCTGCAGGGATGGATCTGGCTGCCAAAAGCCCCACCCAGGCCGGCATCCTGGAGCGCAGGTGCAGTATATCCACTTTTTCTTTTATAAACAATTGCCTTAACCGGGGAATACAAAACAATGCCCTGGGATTTTTCTCTCCCACAGGCAGGGTAATATGTTTGGTGCCATTTTTTTCAAGCGCCTTCACCATGGGGCCTCCATTGGAGACCACAATGGACCGGTGGCCCTTTTCGGCAAAAAACGCCCCGGTTTCAAGCGTGCCTCTTTCCACTCCGCCGGTGATCAATTCCGGCAGCATCTGCACTATTGTAAGCGTTCCGGCCACCATCTCTCCAGTATTGTCCGGGCACACCGCCGGGCCTCATTCAAAAGGGAATGGTCCGGATATGCCGTATTTTTTATAAATGATGCAAAAGATACAACTTTGTTTTCTTTCTCCAGAAGATCGATTGCCCGGCCCAGCCGAGCCCCCTTTTTTTTCCAGTCCACCGGCAGGATGCCCACCCGGCAGCCGGCGGAAAGCGCTTCATACACCATGGAAACAGAATCTGCACTCACCCATACAGCATTGGATTTGGCATACTGGTTTTCAATCCAGCCGGAACCGGTTTGTTCAAAGGGAACAAACCGGGTGCCGGAACAGTCTTTTACAATATCAGCCAGCATGGCAACCATTTCTTTGGGGGTCCGGGGAGAGGTGGACAGGGTCCAGGAAATATGGGGCTGGATATCAATCACCCAGCGGACCTGATCCGCCATTTTTTTATTGTCCCAGTGATGGGTTTTGCTGTCTATGCCCCCAATGACAACCAGCCCCTGCAAAGGATCATGGGTATTGCGGTTAACCGCTGTATTGGGCGGTCCCAGGGTGGTAATGATATTGTCTGCGACTTTCGGGGCATCATGTTCCGGGATAAAACACAGATCCATATGTTTTGCCAGAGGCCACTCCGGGGTCATGCAGGTGACAACCTTTCCCCCGTATCTGCGGCGGTGCAAAAGCATGGGGATATGGGTGTGGGTGCCCGTACCCAGAATCAGATCCGGTTTTGACTGATCCGGATTTTTTTTCCCGGCAGGAACAACCCCCATGAACCCCAGCCAGTCATGAAAAATTTTGGACAGATTGTAATCCGGCAAAAACACCTCCGCTGCCTGAACCGGGGTGAATTCCCCTAAAGCCTGAATCAGGCCACGGGTCTGTTTTACGTGCCCCGGACGGGTATCATAAAAAGCGGTGATGCACAATGGGGACAGCTTTTGCAAAAATAGTATCCTTAATTTTTTTTTATATAACCATCAAATAAGGGAAAAAGGCTTGGTTTTCCACCGGTTGTGTACCCAGAAATATTGTTCCGGACATTTTCTGACCATGGATTCAACAGCTGTCACATAATTCTGGGTATTGATCTCAATGTCCTTGATGGGGCAACCGGTTCTCTGCAAAAAAATTTCCGGTAGAAATTCAACCACATACCGGCCATTTTTTTTCACCATGAATATCGGTACCACTGATGCATTGGATTTTAAAACAAGTTTGGCCAGGCTGTTTTTGGAACAGGCCGGTCTGCCGAAAAAATCTGTGACCACACCATTATACCACCCGGCATTCTGGTCAAACAAGGTGGCCACAACACCCCCGTGATGCAAAATTGTGTCAATTTTTCTGGCTGCCCCGCCTGTGGGGATCATCACAGTCCCAAACCGCTGCCGTATCTCAAGCATGAGCCGTTCCAGGGGCAAAAAGTCAAATTTCCGGTATATCGCATGAAGATTTTTTATCCCGGCTGCCTGCTGGGCAGCCGGAAGCAGTTCAAAATTTCCCAGATGACAGGTGAGCAAAATAACGCCTCTGGCTTTTTTTTTTGCATTTTCAAAATGTTTTCGGCCTTTGACTGAAAAATACGGGGCCAAGGCTTCCCATGATTTTCCATAGGACCAGATCGCTTCAAGCGGAATGCCGGCAATATTTTTAAAAATGGTTTTTACCAGCATCTCTGCCTCAAAAGGGCTGAATTTCCCCGGATACGCGGTTTGAATGTTTTCAAGGGCAACGGTTCGGTGACGCTTGTCAATTTTGTACCAGACCAGCCCCAGCATATCTGAAAAAAAATGCAGCACACCTCTTGGCAGCATACCGAATAAAAATAATACCTGCTTAATTAATTGGTACGCAATTTTATCTTTGGCCGTCATTTTTTACATATTCACCATAAATTTGGCGCGCTATCGCGCGGGCTTTTAGTATTTAGCCATTAGCTGTTAGCGGTTAGCGGTTAGTTAAAAACCTAACAACTAAATGCAAATTTCCATACTATATAGGGCACTGCCCATGTCTGTTCACACCTGCGCGGTGTCATCTATGCAGCCGACTTGTTATAAAGGATTGAAATCTTTTTTCCTTTGTAAAAACCAGTTTCACACCCACCACTGCCAGGTCTTTCACCCATTTCTCCCGGGAATCCAGTTTTGCCTGGTCCTTCTGGGTGGTAACCAGTATATCTGCTCCCAGAGATACCGCCCGATCCTGAATCCTGCGGATATCTGCCCCCTTATACCGGTAATGATCCGCAAATTCAAGGTGGTCCAGAATTCCGGCTCCCAGGTTCTGGATTGTCCGATAAAAAGAATGGTTGTCACTGATACCGGAAAACAACACGACACCAAGGCCTTTCAAGCTGTTCACCCCAGTGGGAGGCCGGGTATTTTGGCCGGATATCCAGGCAGACAGATATGGGTGGTGACGGGTATAAAACACAGGAAGATGCGGTGCCAGACAGGAGACAGGGTGGGGTTTTCGGGAACCGGTATCCGGGCACCGGGTGAGAATTACGGCATGGGCACGGCCAAGGGCCCGGGCAGCAGGTTCCCGAAGCCGTCCTGCCGGCAGCATCCGGCCGTTGCCAAAAGGCTGGTCATGGTCCATGAGCAAAAGGTCGATATCCCTTTCTAAACGGATATGCTGGAACCCATCATCCAGCACCATGATATCCGGGGACAGACGGTCCAGGGCAAGCAGGCCTGCCTGGTACCGGTTTTTTCCCACCACCACGCCAAACTGTTTCATCCGGGCCATCATATGGGGTTCATCTCCGGCCTGATCCGCATCCAGGAACAGGTCGCATCCATTGCCCACAACAGCGGTACCTGTTTTCAGACTGCCTTTGTATCCGCGGCTGATAACCACCGGTTTTCTGCCCAGCCTTGTGAGCAGGTCTGCCAGATATACGGCCATGGGGGTTTTCCCGGTTCCACCGGCTGTGATATTGCCCACTGATATCACCGGACAGGGCAGGCTTTTTTGACCAAGCCATCCGGAACGGTATAAACGGTTTCTGAAAGATGCCCCTGCGCCATAGAGATATGAAGCTGCCACCAGCAGGCCTTCAAATGACAATGCTTTTGGGTGATAGTTCTGCCCGGAAACCTGGATTATTTTTTCCTCCAACGTCTTAAACATTGCCATCTCCCAGTCCCAAAAGGGCCAACCTGTCCAGGGTGCGGTCCACTGCCCCCGCATTTTTCTCACATACCTGAAATGCCCGGCTCCCCATATCTGCAGCCAGGCCGGGCCGGGTGAGCAGCCTCTTAAGGGCCAGGACAAGACCGTCCCTGTCCGCCACCTGACAGGCAGCTTTCCTGGCCAGAAGCAGTTCCACAATGCCTGAAAAATCATCCATGTGGGGACCAAAGACCACCGGTTTTTTAAACATGGCCGGCTCCAGCGGATTGTGTCCGCCAAAAGCAACCAGGGAACCGCCGATGAATGCCGCATCACACACTGCATAGGCAGATGACAGCACCCCGAAGCAATCCAGGAGCATTACCGGGGTATCATCCGGCTGATGGCGGGTCATGGAAAGCAGCCCGGGCCGGCATCCCTGGCGGGCCATGGCATCTGCCACCTGTGCGCATCTGGACGGATCCCTGGGTGCCACAACCAGTTTCAGGCCGGGAACTGTCTGCTGCACCTGCTGGAAAACCGCCAGAAGCATGCTTTCTTCTCCCGGATGTGTGGAGCCGGCTATCCAGAGTTTGTCGGTCTTCTGGATACCAAACCATGCCTTAAGCGCTGCTTTCTGCGTCTGGTCCAGAACCAGAAGGGGCTGATCGAATTTGATATTGCCGGCCAGTGTCAGACGTTCTCTGGAAAGCCCCAAAGCTTCGAACCGGTCCCGGTCTTCCCTGGTCTGCACCAGAACATGGGACAGTCCGGAAAAAAACAATGCCCCTGCCCGCCCCAGCCTGTGGTACCGGTTAAAAGATTTTTTTGAAAGCCGTGCATTGGCCAGGACCACAGGAATATTGTTCTGCAGCATGCTGTGGAGAAACCCGGGCCACAGATCTGTTTCCACCAGACAGACCAGATCCGGAGAGATAAGATGACGGATCCTGGCAACGGCCCAGGGCAGGTCAAAGGGGAAATAGGCAACCCGGGATACCATGGTGTCACCGGGTTTGCAGAACAGATGCTGTGCCGTATCAAACCCGGTGCGGGTTGTGGTGGTAAAAATGATCTGGATTTTCGGATACCGCTGCCGCACAGCAATGACCAGCGGCAAGGCAGACCGCACCTCTCCCACGGACAACGCATGTATCCAGATACGTTTTTGGAACCCGGTTTTTTTTTGAATGCCTGTTTTTATCCCCAAGCGCTGGAGCAGGTTGGCCCGTCTTTTTTCAGATGCCAGCCAGACAAAGGGCAGAAAAGGCAGCACAAAGACAAATCCTGCAGATACCAGGGTATGATACAGCAGTATCATGTCATTATTCCGTGTTGATAAGAAAGATTATGCCGGTGCACAAAAAAAACATATTGGCTGTCCATGGGGCAACCACTGCGGGCAGTATCCCGGCATATCCCATGGACAGGCAGATGCCGTACATGACCCAGTAAAAAAAAGCAATCACCACGCCAACGCCAATGGCTGCCGGCAGACTGGCCCTGACAAACCTTCGCATGCCTGTGGCCGCACCGGTGAGTGCCATGATGATACAGATAAAGGGGAATGCTGCTTTTCCATGCATATCCACCTGATAGGTGGTGGGGTCATATCCTTCGCGTTTGACCTTGTCCACGTATGCTTTGAGTTCAAAAAAGCCCATTTCCTCGGAAGTCCTGACCAGCTGGTCCAGGTCCCGGGGCACCAGGCCCAGATCAAACAGTTTCATATCTGAAAGCACCACATCATAATCGCCGGTGTCCGGATTATAGGTCTGTTCAACAACATCTTCCAGCAGCCACTGGTCCAGTTCATACCGGCCCCGGGCTGCATCAACCCTGGACAAAAGGGTAAAATCATCTGCCATGGTGGTGGCACAGATACCTGCCACTGTCTGCTGAACCGGATCAAAAAAAGGGATATGCACCATGGTGTTTCGGGATTTTATCCAGATATCATTGCGGCTCCGGGAAATCCTGTCCTGTTTGCGCATTTCATACTGACGGATATGATTGGCTTTTTCCATGGACAGGGGAACCAGAGATTCTCCCATGAAAAACATCACGCCAACCAGCACCAGACTTGCCCCAAGTGCGGGTTTGACCAGAAAATAAACAGAAATTCCGGAAGACTTCAGAGCAGTGAGTTCATTGTTTTTGTTCATCAGCCCGAATACGGTAATGGTGGCCAGCAGAATGGCGGCCGGGGTGAGCTGCACAAACATGAAGGGCAGCTTCAGCAGAACATACCAGAAAGCCTGGGCCATGGATATATCGTATTTTAGAAACTTGTCCATGCGGGAAAGATAATCAATGACCACAAACAGCACCAGGATAACGGTCTGAATAATACCGAAAAATTTGGCAAATTCCTTTAGCCAGTATCTATGCAGACATGTCATGGTGCATCATTTTTCCAAAAAGGTTTTGCACCCGTAAAATCACCCTGGATACAACCAAAGGCATCTTCACAGGCTTTTCCCGGGCATTGCGTTTGAGCAGGTAAACACCGGCAGCACCCATAATCAGATTGGGCAGCCACATGCCCAAAACAGGGGGGAAATACCCTGTTTTACCGGCCGACCACCCGGCTGCCAGAAAAAAATAATAGACCAGCAAAAAAAACACCCCCATACCAAAACCCGAAGACCTGCGCAAAGAAAGGGACTGAACCCCCAGGGGAAAGGCCAGAAGTCCCATGGCCAGACAGGCAAAGGGAACGGAAAATTTCTCATGCAGCACCATCAAAGCCTCACTCATCTCGGCATTGTCCCGGGGGCCGGTGCGGATGAACCCGATGAGATCACCTATATTTTGTTCATCCAGATCCTTTCTTATGCTGCCCGTTCCCTGGTGCATGGCAGCCAGATCGATATTGATATCATAATTGCCGAAATGGATGGTGGAAACCGCCTTATCCCCCACATCCACCTGGTTGATCATTCCATCATACAGGCGAATGGTATACATATTGTCATTCTGGGAATGGATCACCCGGCCCCGGGGGGCCACAGATATCCGGGTCATTCCCTGAACAGTTCGGTCTTCAATAAAAACATCGGTAAGGTCCTTGGTTTTCATGTCCACCTGGGAAACATACATCATGATATCTTTGAGATGGGAATTGAACTGCCGCTCCTGGAGGGCCAGATCAATACTCGAACGGGCCATTTCAATGGTTTTATGTTTAATGGACAATTTGCCCCAGGCAACGCCGAATATGGTTATCCACAGGGTGAGCACAGTTCCCAGAAGGCAGAAAACCAGCACCGGCGGCAGCAGCCGGTACAGAGACAGGCCGGCCCCTTTCAAGGCCACAATTTCATTTTCACCGGACATGCGCATGAATGTGAGGAGCACGGAAATCATTACAGACATGGGAATGGTAAACTCCAGAAACCGGGGCAGCGTATAGACAACCATCATGATAATGGCGGTAATATCCGCATTATAGTTTACCACCAGATTGGTAATATCCGGAATCCGGGTCATAAGAAAGACAAAAGTCAGAAAAAAAAGGCTGATGCCGAAAGGCGGCAAAAATTCTTTAAAAATATAGCGGTGTATTATATTTGCAGGTATCATTTTTGATGAAAAATATAAGCTTGCTCCCAAAGTGTCAAGGCACAAAACAAATACCGGTTTTCTCCCCTGCTGTTTCGTGATAAAAAGAAGCCATGAAATGCATCATCATTGCCGGCGGATCCCTGGATACCGGCGAAACCACAGGCGACAGCAGCCAGCCTCAGGTTTTGGGCTGGAAGGCAAGCTGGAAGCAGCGCCTTGATCACCTTCTGGCGACAGCAGACCTGATCATTGCTGCAGACAGCGGTGCCCGCCACCTGATGAAACTGAATCTTCTGCCCCACATCATCATCGGAGATCTGGATTCCATTGCTCCCCCTGCCCTGGATTTTTTTAAAGGAAAAGGGGTAAAAGTCCTTACGTATCCTGCCCGCAAAAACCAGACCGACACACAATTGTGCATGGTCCACGCCCTGGAACAAGGGGCTGATGACATCACATTCCTGGCGGCTGCCGGTACACGGCTCGACCATACCCTGGCCAATATTTTTCTGCTGGCAGATCTTGCTGATATCGGCATTCCTGCCAGAATCATGGATGCTCGGAATGAAATTCATATGGTGCAGGAGCGGCTGGAACTTGCAGGAACCCCCGGTGATCTGCTTTCTCTTATCCCGGTATCCCGCAAGGTGGAAGGGGTTACCCTTCAGGGACTTGCATACCCCCTTGAGAACCAGACCCTTTTCCGCGGCAGCCCCCTGGGAATAAGCAATTTTTTTAAAGGAAGAAAAGCAATCATATCCATTCGCTCAGGAACCCTCATCGCTGCCAGGGCGGCAGACTGAGCACACAGGCCATGGGCTTTTTCAGTCATTGTCCGATGCTGTGTCCTGCTGCTCCGGTTCCCCTTCATCCGGAGCGGCACCGCCATTTTTTTCTGCACCCAAGGTATGTGCGATCATAAATTCCTCCACCTTTTCCACTGAGGTGGAAACAATTACACGTTTGATGTTGATATCTTCAATAACATCCTGCATATAGGGATTGAGCACTTGCTTCAGGCGGGTTTTCTGGTCTTTTACCTTGTCAAAATCCTCAACATCACTGTGTATAAGAGAACTGAGAAACAAAATAGCCGCTTCTTTGGCCCTGGGATGAAACCGGGGGATATTCTGGCCGGGCATCAATTCCTTGAGGACCAGTTCCATGCTCAGGCAAAGATAGCGGTCAGGTGAACCTGAACTGATTTTGTTCAAATTCACCGCAATAGGAGGCATGGGAATTTTCACTGCGGTGTTTTCAGACTTTTCACCGGGTTTGCGGGCACCGGTCTTTTTCCATTTCGCCACCCGTCCGGTTTCTTCCTGCAGCAGCATGTTCTGGTCGGTAAGCTCCACAATGTCAAACACATAGGTGTGATTTCTGGCCCATACATTTTCAATGGTGGATTCCATGACAGTAAAAATCAACTGCCCATCCTGCAGGTGCCAGGTCCCTTCTGCATCACCTTTGCTGGAAACAATTTTGGATGTCACATCAGCAATGCGCACCGAAGATTGCCAGATTCCCTTGGGATTGATGATCAGCAGAATATAGGCCCGGTTCCGAAACTGGGTCCAGTTGCCAAGCACCATTTCTTTGTCTGATGCGTCTTTACCGCCGCAGCCGGCCATATAAACAAACATGACGGCCAAAAAGAAGGCCGTCAGCATTTTCCACACGTATCGCGTCATCAGAGAAACCCAACCATTACCAAATTTTTGCAGATATTCATTAATCAAGGCTATCATGAAGCCCGGCACGGGTCAATAAAGCACATCTGAAATTTTCATCT
>JAABRW010000413.1 GCA_011390695.1 Desulfotignum sp. | reverse complement strand
CGGAAAAAAATGGACAAACCGCTTGAACTCAACTTGTGCGGTTTCATGATCCCCTTTCTGGTACAGGGTGTCTGCATAGGAAAACTGCATATTAGCAGAAATAACCAGCTGCTGTGCTTCAGCCAGGGCTGGAATGGCAGTACCGGTAATTATCAGCCAGACGCCGGCAAAGGCTGTCAGAAACCAGCGCGTCATCTGGGTTGCGCCGGTGTTTCCTGCACCGCATCAAACCACCAGAAATCATTGGCTGCCACCGGGTCATGGGTGTAGGGCCTGCCATCGATCCATTTTTGCGGAGCCAGGTTGACTTCGCTTCTGCCGCACCGCAGAATGCGGTCGCAGGCCATTATCCAGCCCATCAGGGGCCCATGTTTATTGATTGCCAGGGCTGCGTATTCAGAACAGGACGGTGACATGGGGCATCTGCCGCCGTCCGCTGCCGACAGGTGATCCTGATAAAACCGGATCACAGCATTTTTCCTGTCAGAATGGCTGTCCTGTCCCCAGATTGGTGCTGCCATAAGCAGCAAAACCAGGCAGACTGTTACAATTAGTTTCATAAACTGTATAGAAAACAAAAACCCCGGTCCTTGTCAATGGTTAAGTGATGCCTTATCAAAAACCCTGATTTCAGAATCGCCCAGGCTCAGTCAGCAGCAAACCAGAGGGCGCATTTTGAAAAATTTGTTTTTAAACAAGCTAATTTGTTTTTCCAAATACATCACAAAACAGTATCAGATTGGCCATCTTGAAATTGTCTGCCAGTTCTTTCAGATCCTTTCCATCTATATCGCCGTCTTTGTCAGAATCCGGCTCATAGCCTTCAAACTCATAGGCACCCATATCCCAACGGGGATCACCGTCGCTGTCACCATCTTGTGGCCGTTCCACACCCTCGATATCATCAGAAAATTTGGTAAAACTTCTGCCGGCATCTATGCAGGGCGATCCTTCAGTGAGATGAAAATCTTCAGGTCCTGCAAATCCAGGATCAATATTGATATTATTCGGTCCACCAGGCCATCCGCCCTCTATGTCACACCAGTCAACCTCCAGGTAGGTATGTGTAGATACGGTATATTGGAGCTGATCTGGTTCGTTGCCCCACAAAATACTGTTTTGTATATCTGCAGGATTCGTTTCCGCGATAAATGCATGAAATCCCCCACCGGCTGAATCTGCGGTATTTTGGGCAATCGTGCAGTTCCAGATTCGCGGATAAAAAATGTAACTGTGAATAGCACCGCCCAGATTTGCTGAATTGTTATGGAATACTGAATTGAAAATATATGCAACAGCACCGGTCGTCTGATTAGCCCAATAACCACAAATTGCGCCACCGTTTGTGACCGCTGTGTTTCCTGTAAACGTGCATTTGGAAATTTGCGGGGAACCATAAGAAGAAAAAATCGCCCCTCCCGCAGATCTTGAATGGTTATTCAAAAACCGGCAATTGGTTATTTTCAGATCAGCTCCTCCGTCATATACGGCACCGCCATTCAGCGCTTCATTGTTGATGAAT
The DNA here is from genome assembly GCA_011390695.1 of Desulfotignum sp. The sequence continues at coordinate 8,903 of JAABRW010000413.1, read as the reverse complement.
GTGCAGTTTCTTACAACAGAAGCCATATAACCGATCAAAGAACAATAAACAGGCGTTTTTTCTGCATAAAGACCGGCCCCGAAAGTTGCATCGCCATTTCTGATTGTAAACCCGTCAATCAGAAAATAACTGCTCCGGGCAGAAATACATTGCCGCAGATTCCTGCCATCGATGATTGTCGCATATGTTTGCCAGTTTCTGTCTGCCATTCCTGGATTGCCTGCAGGTGGAAATCCCCCATATATACCGACTACCTTATCCAGATCAATGGTCGCCGATAAATTGTAGGTTCCAGCCCTCACATAAATCTTGTCTTGAGGCGCAAAACATTGCATCCACAAAGAACTTGCATAATCAATGGCCGTCTGGATATCCTGAAAAGCTTCTGTCCAGCTGTCACCGCTGCCGCCCGGATCTGCAGCGGCATCCACGTACCAGGTTTTTGCATTGGCTGTAAGTGCTGAAAAACAAATAAAAAATACAGATAAAATCAAAAGTAACGTTATTTTCTTTTTCATTTCTTATCCTTTTGGTTATCAAGGTTTTCTCAAAATATCAGAAACAGTCTCGTTTGCCGAAATCCGGTGCAAAATATCCCAACCCGAGCTGTGACGGATCTGATGCCAGTTGTGCCGCGTCTTTACCATCCACATCCTGGTCCTTGTCAAAATCACCCGGGCAGGCTGCCGCTTCAAGGGTTACATTGAGAACAAACTCATCTGCAGGGGTGCCACCGGTTTTTGATACACGGATCAGGATGTCCTGGCCTCCTGTCACCGGCAGGGTCACGGCAGCATCCCGCAAATCACCTGAATCCATCCCGAGGCAGCTGAAACCGGGATCAAAGGTCCAGTCGTCATTACAGGCACCCGGAAGCTCACTTCCCGCAATATCCGTGCAATCGGTGTGCAAAGACAGTATCGTGTCCATACCCGTGTCCTGGCCGCCCAGATCGTTGGTGCCACAGGTATTTACCGACAAAATTCCCGGGGCGCGCACCTTATAGCGGTACCAGAAATCCGGCTGATCTGATGCGAAATCACATGAGGCGCTGCCGTCATTGGCTGCAGCGGCAAGGGTTCCCACATGCCGTCCATCTCCGACAACAAGGGCATCCGTACAATCATCAGGTGGCACAATGGTAAGAACGGCAGTGTCGGTATGATAGGCCCCCTGGCTGTCATAGGCCACCACCGTGATCTCATGGTCTCCCACGCTGAAAGGTATCCCGGAAAGCACAGGTCCTTTTCCCAAAAATTTTTCGTCCCCGGCTTCAAAATTTTCAAACCAGAGAAATTTCCAGAGATCACCGTCGTGGTCATGGGAAAAATAAGGCCCAAGGTCTGCAGGACTGGTTTGTACCCAGTTAACCGGCAGGGACACATAGGGCTGGTGCATGTTAAAGGGGTTTCCATAATTGGAAGCCAGCTTGAGCTTGACCCACACCGGCAGCCCGCCGATATCGAACTGGGTATCCAGGTTGAACAGAAAATACTGCGGATAAATCACATAATTGATCTGGGTCCCCCGGTCATTTAAAATGCAGGTTTCCGTTTCCCCGCTTTCACCGTCCTTTTCTCCCCTGGCATACAGAAAAAACTTGATGGTATTCGGCTCAAACGCAGCAAAATTGCCATATTTGTCTGTGAGTGCCGTCCCGATGTTATGAATGTGAAAACGGGTAACCTTCATTCCGTTGATCCAGAAGGGTTTGAGGTCGAATTCCATGTGGGAAATCCGGATATGCCTGTCCGTCCGGATATAATTCCCCAGGGCATCCGGACGGCCGGCACGTTCTGACAGGGTCACCAGGGCATGATCCAGCAGGGGTGTTACCTCATGTTGATTTCCGCTTTCATCGGTCATTTTTATCCAGACATGGGCATCACTCTGCGGAATTTCCGCGGGTCCGGAACCATCCGGATCCTGCCATGACAGAGCAGACCCCCACGGTCCGCCATAAACTGGGCAGGCAGGGGCCACATCGGTGCAGTCTGTTCCATCCATCCTTGGGCTTGCGGGAAAAATGCTGATATGCCGCTTTTTCCAGGTGAACCCCGGTGCCATCAATGTATCAATGTATTCATCAATTTTTTGGGAACATAATATATCTGCATCGGTTTCATTCACTGCGGCATCCTGATTCAAATCCTGATCCGGCCACAGATAGGTGTTGTATCGTTCGGTGAATGCTTCACCCTCCGGAAGATCCCGATAGATGGATGCGGTGCAGTAGTATGGATTGTATGTTGGATAATCTGCTGCCGGAAAAGGAAATATCAAATGACATCCCATAGTGGAAAAAGAGATCAGACAGGCGGATCCCCAGACAATCCTTTTGCATAACCCTTTGTAATCCATCTTTCCATCCTCTGTTGATCGGTGTTAAAAACCTTCCTTTATATGCCTGTTTCACGGCATGGGGCAATTGTCTGCCCCCAGACCCCGCCCCATTGCAGGAATGTCCCCGGCATCGATGGTACCGCTTCCGTCAAAATCCGCATGGGGTATGAAAGCCGAATGACCTGATGCAGTGCCATAGGCATTTACGAAATCAGACAGATCTTTTCCGTCCACAACACCGTCATAATCCAGATCAGCATTACATCCTTCCCAAAAACCAACCCCAAAAATCGAAAAAGTATCTGTACATCCGCACACCACATTGTTCACCGTGTCCACCGGAATCAGCGGATCACATGGAATCATGCCGCATTTGCCCTGGTCATTGCAGTGGATCATGACCAGCTTCTGTTCCTGGTCCAGCGTCAATCCGGTATCATCATAGTTGATGCACACCTTGACACTGCCTGCAAACTCTGCTGTGGTTTCGATTTCCACACACGTGGGATTGTCTGCTGGAATCAGGGTGAAGCCCTCCCAGGCTGATCCCCCGCAGGGTCCGGTGGCAAATGTTGTATCGCCTCCCTGAAGCACGCTGTCGAAGGTCACCGAGGCCTGGTGCCATTCATCTTCCACATGGACATCCTGGCCTGCCGGTGTATTATCGCACACCCCGTCTTCATCGACCAGGCCGTCACAGTCATTGTCTTTGTCATCGCATACCTCTTCACTGGACTGACCCGGCACACATGTATCAATTTGGATTCCGCCGGAACAGGCCAAATGTCCCACACGTTCGCATTCACCCGTTCCACAGTTGGTAGCTGTTCCATACCAGCTCTCACCGGACCCGTCGGCAGTGGCGGGATTACAGTCATTGTCCACGCCGTCACAGATCTCTATGTTGTTTCCTGTATTGTCTGTACAGATCTGCTGGCCGCCGGAACAGGTCAGGATGCCTTCCTTACATAAATCCGTGTCCGGACCGTCGCAGGCTGTGCCGTACCAGCTCTCACCGGATCCATCGGCTGTGGCGGGATTACAGTCATTGTCCACGCCATCACAGATCTCTATGTTGTCTCCTGTATTGTCTGTACAGATCTGCTGGCCCCCGGAACAGGTCAGGATGCCTTCCTTGCATAAATCCGTGTCCGGACCGTCGCAGGCTGTGCCGTACCAACTTTCTCCGGATCCGTCTGCAGTGGCGGAATTGCAGTCATTGTCTTTTCCGTCACACAGTTCAGGCGCTCCGGGATAAATGCTGCTGTCATTGTCGTTGCAGTCCCCCTGTTCCACTGTATACCCATCGTTGTCCACATCTGGTTCAGCTGCAAAATCCACATTCAGTAAAAAGGGTTTTGTTGTCCTCAATGTGTTATAGGTCGTAACCCGGATCAAGATGATCTGGCCACCGGTCATATCATATTTCAAGGCAGAATCCCTTGTACCACCAGCATCCGAAGTCAGACAGGCTGCATTGTAGTTGCTGGAATTCCAATCATCGTTGCACATATTGGGAATTTGAGAAGCATCGCCTGGGAAATGGAGCGACAGAATCGTATCCATGCCGGTATCTATCTCGAAATAGTCATTGGTACCGCAGGTAGTGACCATTAAAGATCCTGGTCCGGGTGCCTGAAATCGATACCAGACATCCGGGCTATCCGGGGCATAGCCGCAGGAGGCAATGCCGTCTTTCGTGGCACGAATCAGGGTCCCTTTGGTTCGACCCAGCGTTACGGAAACAGCATCAGCCCAGTTATCGTTCGGCGGTCCGGGCAGAACAGGGAAAAGGTCTCCCCGGATGGAGTGTCGTGGTGGAGGATCCCATCCAAACGGAAAAGGAGGCGGGTCATGCATGGCATCCCAGACCGCAGCCGCGGTTCCGTTCCCCAAGGGGACCACATCCGGAAAATCCGGGTCTTCGTAACTCTGGCAGACATCGTACCCTGTGGTTGAAATGCAGTTGGTGCTGGGACTCACATCGGATAACACCAGATTGTCCGGCGGGTATCCGTAAAGGGTACGAACATCAGTTCCATAATGCCCGTCTTCAACAATTTTTTCCACCCAGGCCCCCCTGGTATGTGAATACAGCTCAGGTGCATTTCCCGGATTAAGTGACGGTACTTCCTTCCAGGTCACCGCAAATGCCTGGGCTGTGTGGATGTATTCCACACGAGGCTTCCACACGGGGATACCGTAATTCAAATGATCATGTATTTGGGTTATGGGAAAGGGTGTGGGGTAGGTATACATCTGATCCCATGTGTCGTTATTATCATAACGAAGACGTTCCGGATCAATCATAATGCCCCAGATGCCTGTGTGGTTGATAGAAATTCCGATACCCGGCGTTGTATTGTTCGTGTCCGTATAAACCATGAGGAAACGTTTATACCCCTCAATCTCGCCATAAGCCACGTCAAAATAGGCTGATTCCCCTGAATCACCATCCCACTCCAATTCATTGTCTCCATACCATAGGTGAATGGAAGCTGAGTCACAGAGGTCCTGACCGGTTGTTTGATCCTCGTGGCAAGTTACCATAATCGGCATTAGGTCAGCGTCACGCAATGCAACTCTGCCGGAATTAAAGACAAAAAGATATCTGCCGCCAAAGGGTGAACTGCTGACCGGGGCATAGGCAATCCCATGGGATTCGATACCATTTAATCCCTCATTCCACAGTTCGGCAACCGATCCGTTAAATGTTCCGTCAGGTTTGATTCGTCTGGCCCATATGCGTTTTGTTCCGTCTGAAACGACCTGGGCTGTTACCACGAACTCGTCGAGCAGGGAGTTGTAAACCACCTGGATAGATCCATGGCCGGAGCTTCCTTCATAGAACGAATCCGCTGTGATGGGATAGTACTCATGAAATGGCTCTACCAATGTCCCATCTCCATTCACAAATCCAACCCTAACCTTGAGTGCCCCAGACGGCCGGTCCGTAGTCGGGGCTGCGACGCAAAATACATCCGACCGGGAACTGTAGGCAACCGCAGGCCTGCCAACCGCTCTATGATTGCAGGCGCCAAGCGGGGCCAAGCCGGCAGTGACGGTTCCACCATATGAGTTCCTTAGGGTGGACCGAATTTCCCATTCCGGGAAAGGCCCCGTACATTGAACCGAATCAAGATAAGCGACCAGAAAATTTCCGGTATTAAGATTCCCGGCCGATGCTGGTTTGGCGAAATTTTTGCCGGATGATGAATCATAGACGACCGTGAAATCAGCCTTTGCTGTCTGAAAAAACAGTATTGAAAAAATTATGGCTGACACAGGTACAAAGCAAAACAGCCTTCTTACAGAAGCCTTTGTTGCGATTAAATGCCTGAACAGGTTTCCTACCACCCTTGTAGTCATTTGACACCTCCAGAACAAATTAAATTAACCACATATCTTTTCATAAATCTTTTCATAAAATTGATACATATAAATTTTGCCATATTGTGGCTAACAGGCTATCCTGCATAAGACATATTCACTGCAGAAAGTTACAAAAAAAGCGATTCAGTGGAATCAGAACAAGAACTGGAGAAAAAGCCAGTTAGAAATTATTTCAAGTCAAGTGGGAGTCAGTTTTGATATCAGTGGTCATCAAATAGCCCAGACGAACATTATTTAACGCATATAGCCCGAAATTTTTTTTGTCAAGAAAATAAATAATTCATCTATTGCGTTGCTCCAAGCGGCAACCACAGCTCCGCCCCTTTGGTTACACGGCCGGGCCGTGTATTCAAAAATGGATGAAATGTCTATACAGCACTGGGAAGCAATCCGTATCCCGGATACATCCTTTTTTTTAACCCCCAGAGGACTGCCAGTGGAAAGAACAATAAACACCCTGATCCGGGGACAGGGACTGTATGGACAGCACTGATAATCATTTCCGGATTTCCATGGAAGACCGGATTCTGGTCCAGGTTCCGGGCCAGGGTCGAACTGTTTGCCGCATCAAACAATGCAAAGGCGGTCAGGATTTTACCTGGGTCGGATGATGCGTTAAAGACCTCCAAGCCGGTCATGAGTCCCTGGGTAAATATGGAATATGGTTCATCGCTGTAGCTGTAGGATTCTTGATTTTCAGCACTGGATCCCATGAAAACAATATCGGGGACGCTGTTCACATCTCCGGCACCGCCGACAAATCCCCCGGCATAACAGGCATCAAGCACGGAAATGATATGAATATTTTTATCAGAAATCGTTTGAAACGCTGCAGCAAGGGCATCATCGGTTAAGGGATGCATATCATTGCGGTGGCCGATGGTTTCATCCCAGGTATTCAGCGACGTGGCACCGGGTATAGATTCATCATTGTCAACGTCAGAGACAAAACTGCCATGGCCTGAGTAATACCAGAACAGGCTGTCACCGGGCAGCATGCGGCTGGCAAGGGTGGAAATACTGTCTGTGATCTTTGGACCTGACAGGTCTGTGCCGATAAAATGGTTGTCTGAAATATCATCCCACCCAGGTGTCTTGCGCAATATATTGTACAGACCTGTTACATCGTTCAGATATCCGTCATTACCGATACCTGAAAACCAGGATGCGCCGTATACCGGGGCTACAGAAACCAGATTTAGGAACAGAAAAAAAAGCAAAAAAATTTTTGCGGAGCCGTTTCTGACAGAGTCCATGTTATCTGCCCTTTGTGTATACCCCTGATTTTATGCAAAAAACATTCCGGAACATAACATCTGCAGATGCTGACTCTTCCTCGCAAAATTGTGAAAAAAAATACCTGAAAGTATAACCTTTTTTTCCTGGTTTTGTTACAAAAATTTCACAGGCAGTTTGGCGAAAGGTTGCTCCATTCTGCTGTAGCTTTTTTACTTTGACAATTACAATAGATCACGTATAACTGTTTTTTAGGAAAAAACACCATGGCTGTATTTGAATATAAAGCGCTCAACACCAAAGGCAGAAACGTATCAGGCATCATTGATGCCGAAAGTACGGCAGCTGCAAAGTCAAAGCTGCGCCAGAAGGATCTTTTTCCGACATCTTTGATAAAAATAGAATCTCAGGCAAAGGCCGGGGAGAAAAAATCACCGGGTTTTTTCACCGGGTTCCGCCTGTTTGCAAAGGTAAGTTCTTCTGAACTGTCCATGATAACAAGGCAGTTGTCAACCCTGCTCTCTGCAGGATTTCCCCTGGTAAAAGCAGTGGCTACCCTTGTTCCCCAGACAAAATCCGTGACCATGAAACGGGTGCTCTCCCGGGTAAAGGATGCCATAGAAGAGGGCAGCAGCTTTGCCACAGCTTTGGGATTGTATCCCAATGTGTTTTCACCGATATTCATAAATATGGTCAATGCCGGTGAATCTTCCGGTACACTGGAAATTGTTCTGGAACGGCTGGCTGATTTTACGGAAAACAGAGAAGATTCAAAAAAGAAAATCCAGGCATCTTTGGCGTATCCGGTTTTAATGGCGGCAATAGGCTTCGGGGTGCTGATCGTTCTTTTAACCTATGTGGTGCCGGGCATTGTAAACATATTTTCCGACATGAACCACCAGCTGCCCATGCCCACCATTATACTTATTTCTGTCAGCACCTTTTTCAAAACTTTCTGGTGGGCAATTGTACTGGCACCTTTTGCTTTTTTCATGCTTTTTTTTCTTGTCAGAAAAACCCGGAAAGGTGCCAGGTTTATTGACAATCTGCTCATCTCCATGCCGGTCACCGGCGGGCTTTTAAAAAAAATCATCGCCGCACGGTTTACAAGGACCCTGGGATCTTTGCTGGAAAACGGTGTCCCCATGCTGACGGCATTGAATATCACCAAAAGCATTGCCGGCAACAGGGTATTGTATGATCTCATCCTCAAGGCATGCGATACGGTTGAACAAGGCGGTGAGCTCGGAGATGTGCTTGGCCGGAGCAGCGCCTTTCCCAGCCTGGCCTCCCAGATGATCAAAATCGGTGAAACCAGTGGTGAAATCGAAAAAATGCTGGAAAAAACAGCTGATCTTTTTGAAAAAGATGTGCAGACCACCCTCACCGCTGCAACCTCCCTGATCGAACCGGTTATCATCCTGGTGATGGGGATTGTGGTGGGGGCCATTATTCTGGCCATCTGCCTGCCGATTTTTGAAATCAATCAGCTCATTCAGTAGCCACCGACATTTTGTTACACCATTATTCCTGGGTGACCCGGAGCACCTCTCCTATGGATGTGATCCCGTTAATAACCTTTGCCATGCCATCCTGGCGCAGTGTTGCTCCACAAGATGCCTTGTGGAAGACAATATGGAACATCTGGACAGGATGGGTCCGTTCACATAAAATAGATGCGCTGCAAAGTCATGAGATGACAGGACGTCCCCGGGGAGGTGATGCATTTATCAATCGACTTGAGACCAAAACGGGTCGATCGCTGAAAAAGAAAAAGACCGGGCAGAAGGGGTCGAGGGAAAACAATAATTTAATATCGTGTCCCCGGAATTCCGGATTGTCCCCGGAATTCCGGATGCCATGAATCGTGATGCGACCCCGGGTATGCTGGTTTGTGATGGCAGGGCCTCCGCCTATCTGGATGAAATGGA
>JAABRW010000412.1 GCA_011390695.1 Desulfotignum sp. | reverse complement strand
TTCATCGGCCTGCAGAATTACAAACTGGCCGGGTTTTGCTTTGCGGGATATGCGGGGGGCATCAATCTCATTCATTACAATGGTCCCCTGGGCCATTTCCTCACGGGCGACAATTTTTGCCATTGCTTCCTCCTGTTGTCATAAAACATATTGTCAGCAGCATCCGGCTGCAATTATATATTTTGATTATTGTTGAATGGTAAATATTCCTTTTAGTATAACAAGGTTAACAAAATCAAGTTAAATTGATAAAATAAGTAAATATTCGGATATCTTTTTAAGAATGCCTTTAAATAATATTCGGATATTTTGTCTAATGGCAATCATCAGGAAGGATGATCGCCCCTTTTGCCTGTTTCCATGCCAGCAGTTGTTCTTTTTGTTGTGCCAGAATATCGAACAGCCGGCCGGGAATACCCGCTTCTTTGGCATAGGCGGTTTCCTGCAAAACAATGCGCTGGACAATATTGTCCAGATACAGGGAAAACTGCCGGTCATACAAAGCTTTGGGATATTCTTTGTCAACAATTTTTTCAAATAACCGTGCCAGATCCTGGTAAAGGGGCAGATTGCCAATGGGGGTTTTGATGCAGCCTGCTTCATCGTGGGCATACCGTTCCAGCCATGCCAGCCAGACCTTTACATCCTTTTTTTCCCCCAGCAGGCGGTCTGATTCTCCTCCCCTTGATTTTTCTGTGAGAAAATAATTCAGGCCTGCCATCACCGGCTGGTGCGCTTTACGGATTTTTTTGTTTCCGAAAAACCGGAACTGGGCTTCCATATAATCTCCCAGTGCCCCGGGTATAAAAGGGGCATTGGCCCACGGAGCGCGTTTTACACCTGCAGCCCCCACTTCGGTGGCAGTGGCTGCTGATACGATACAGGCACCGATGACCACCCCATGGTCTGAATCCCGGGCCACCCATACCGGCGGCATGGTATCGGCATCCCTGCCGCTGTAGGTGAACACCCTGGTCAATACACCTTCAGAGTTTTCCGCTTCTTCAGAATAATTTTCCAGACAGGTGGACCGCAGGGTGCACCGGGAATTGGGGTGAGACATGGGCACAGGAGTCGCTTTATCGTCTGTCATGCCGGCATACCATTCTCCCTGAAAATTGATACCTGTCCGGGGACGGGGTTCATTGTTTCCTACCCAGTGGGGGATCTTGTTTTCATCAATGAGCACATTGGACCAGATTACCTCATACCCGGGCTGGCGCAGCACTTTCATGAGCAGGGGGTCTCCCTGCTGGTTCACATCCTCCACAATGCCGAAAATACCGGCTTCAGGATTGACGGACCGGATGCTGCCGTCTTCGGCGATCCACATCTGGGCCAGGTCGTCTCCCACAAACAGGTTTCCGGCCATGGCTGTGGTGGTCTTGCCGCATCCGGAAGGGGCTGCGCCGGCAAACCAGGTGACCCGGTCTTTTCCACCCCTGATGCCGGTGATGAACATATGTTCGGACAGCTCTTCCCCCCGGTTTTTGTAAACCGCTTTGTCCACGGCAAATCTGTGGTTGCCTTTTTTGAGCAGCAGGGTATTGCCGGCATACGTGCATTTGAAACTGTAGGTGGTCTGGTACTGACGGTCCATGAACACCCGCGCATTGGGCAGGTCTTCAGGCCGGTTGAGCCCCTGGGAATGGACATTGGTGAAAAAATGTCCCAGGGCGGTCACTTCTCTGTCAAAATCAGTATAGGCATTGCGGTACAAAAGTTCGGCACTGTGGCTTACATAGGCGGAACTGGTGATTTCCAGGGCCGGGTTTGATACAGGTGATCCCACCGGACCCCGCATGTAAAAACCCACCATCATGGTCTTGCCTTTCATGATATCGGTCATGTTGGAGCGGATCTCTTCCAGGGCATTTTCCCGGTTCATGCGGTTGGCCAGAGAAGAGATATGATCTTCCGGGTTGGCAATATAAAAGGTTCTGTCCACGATCCTGCCCTGTTCGCCGGGCAGGTCAAAATGGATGGTGTGGTTTTCCATGGCCAGAGGGCTTTCTTCTCCTGTTTCCATGGCCAGGTTCCTGATAAATTGTTGATCTTCCCGGGAGCCGGTATTAATATAAATGTTATCTGGATTACAGATGACAATGGCATTGGCAAGTCGTTTCAGGATGTCCGGATTTTGAATTTTTTGGATGCGGCCCAGCTGAACACTGTCCATGCGTTGGGTGAAGATTTTTCGGGCATCCTGCGCTGATGTGACTTTACCAAGTACATTTAAAATATCCATATGCGTATCCATTTTATAAATTAAAAGGTGTTTTTACTAAAAATTTCCAAAAATTAGATTTTTTCTTCTACCATTTACCAGATAAAAATCAAATGATATCTTGTATTTTTTTATAAAAAATGGTGGGCTGTACAATTACAGACAAGTATGATGCTCTGCTGAAAATAATACTGACAGGAAAACAAAAATGACCACGAACCTGGAAAGACCAGCCATTACCGGTACCGTATTTGCAGATCTGCACAACCATACCCTGGCCTCGGACGGGGATTTTTCACCAGAAGAGCTGGTGGCCCTGGCAAAGAAATACGGGCTGTCTGCCATCGGTATCACTGACCATGATACCCTCAAAGGCCTTGATCCGGGCCTTGCAGCCGGAGATGCGGCCGGTGTCCAGGTGGTTCCCGGGGTGGAGCTGTCCATTCGGTTCAACCGTTCTTTTTTCACCGGCACCCTGCATCTTTTGTGTTATTTTCTGCCTCAGCGTCTGTCTGATCAGCATTTTGTGGATGCTTTTGAAGCCCTGATGGCCAATGGGCGGGGGGAAGAGCTTGTCCGGGCACGGATTGCAAAGATAAATGCTGTTTTCGGTCCTGCCGGTTCTGATCCGGTGCTGGACCGGGACCTTATGTTTGAAGACATAGCTTCCTACAGTACCAATGCCAGCCGCCGGCATTTTGCTTTGGCCCTGTCTGAAAAAATGGGCATCACCGACAAAAACACCATTAACCGGATTATTGGCAATGACAGTCCTGCCTACCTCCCTTCAGGCATCGGTCTGGATGCAGCAGAAACGTTTATCAGAAAGCAGCATTTGCTGGCGGTCCTGGCCCATCCAGCAGCCGGTTCTTTCCCGGGAAAAGGCCATTACAGAGAAGTGCTGCCCCCCTTTGACACGGTGAAAACCCTTCTGCCCGAATTTCTGGCAGCCGGCATCGCAGGCATTGAAGTGTACTATCCGGGGCATACAAAAGAACACCAGGCTGTTTTACTGTCCTGGGCAGAAAAACACCATCTGGTGGTGACGGGCGGGTCCGACTGCCATGACAGCAAAGAGCGCCCTCCGGCTGTGGCCGGCATATCTCAAGCAGATTTCCGGATTTTTTGGGCGGCATTGTCATAAAAGATGTTCTGCAACAGGTTTCAGGCCTGCCGGAAAAAATGTATCCGTGACCATGAAACCGTTTCCGAAAAAAACTGGCTTATGGTTTTGAAAACCGGGCAAATCCGGCTGCCATGCATACCAGGGCAGCCAGGGTACATCCACCGGCAATGAGACTGATGGCCGGTATGCCGGTATGGGACCATATAATCCCCCCGCAAAATGCCCCTGCCACCCGGCCCAGGCCTCCAACAGCGTAAAACGCGGACATGGTGGAGGCCCGCAGCTCCGGCATCAGTTCGGTGGCCAGGCCCATGGCGGTCACAATGGTGAATTCAAAGCACAAAAATACCACAAACAATCCCCCCAGCACATACGGGACACCGCGGTCCAGAACCGGCAGCAGAAAATAGGCCCCTGCCGTCAGAACCATGCCGATGAAAATGGTGCGCAGCAGCCCCACCCTGTCGGAAAAGAACGCGGTGATGGCCTCGCCAGCCACCTCGGCAATACCGATGAGGATGGTGCCAAGGCCGATGGCGGCCAGAGACAGGCCATAGGACTGTTCCAGCCAGGCACCGTAAACCACAAACAGGGTGTCGGATCCCAGGGCCATGAAAAAGGCAAACCCCAGGATTCCCAGGACCCGGCGGTTTTTCATGATCTGTTTCCAGTTTTCTGCCAGTATTGCAACGGATGCGGTGTTTTGCCGGTCTGCTGGTCCGTCTGCCGGCATGAGCCGGAGGACGAGAAAAAAACAGGCTGTCCCCAGAAGGCCGATGGCAAGAAACGGGGTCTGAAAGGAAAATTTCTGGATGACCAGACCGGCCAGGGGGATTCCCAAAAGTGTGGCCCCGGCCCATGCCAGTTCGGTGATACCGATGAATTTTCCCCGCTGTTCAAAGGGGATATGGGTGCCGATAAAGGCCTGGAAGCTGGGATCAAAGATGCTTTTGGCCAGGCCGGCCAGAAACAGACTCACCACCAGGACCCCGTACAGGGGAACGATACCTGCGGCAAAGCATCCCAGACACAGCAGCACCAGGGCAATGAGGATGAGTCTTTTGTTGCCGTACCGGTCGGCAAAGGATGCCCCCACAGGCCCCAGGACAGCAGTAGCCTGGTTAAGGGCGATCACGGATGTTATGGCGGCCAGGTCCACCCCGAGTCCCCTGGCAAAGGCCGGGGCAAAGGGGTAAACCATCCGCCTGGCCGTGTTCAGCAGCAGTTTGGCCAGGGTGGTGACAATGATAAGGCTGGTAAACTGTCTGGAATTTTTTGTCATGGCAGGATATCCGGTCTATGCGGCAACCAGTAAATGAAATTTGTCAAAAATCAGGAGCAGTCCCATGAGAATCAGCAGTGCCCCGGCCGCCTTGTTGATAACCGCAATGAACCGGGTGGCTTTTTTCATGAATTCCATAATCGAGGTGATGAAAACAGACATCACAATAAAGGGCAAAGCCAGGCCTGCCGAGTAAACAGCCAGCAGCCATACCCCTTTGGCAAGGGTGTCCTGGTTGCCGGCCACAATAAGGATACTGCCCAGCAAAGGCCCGATACACGGGCTCCAGCCTGCTCCGAAAGCCATACCGATGATAAAGGTGCCCAGCAGGTGCACCGGTTTTTGTTTCACATGGACCCGTTTTTCAAAGGACAACGCCCTGATATTGATGACACCCAGCAGGTGCAGCCCGAAAATAACGATGATACCCCCGCCCAGGTAACGGATCACAAAGGCGTACTCGGTGAAAACAGATCCCAGAAATGAGGCCGATGCCCCGAACATGATAAAAACAAAGGAAAATCCTGCCACATAGGCCAGGGTGGACAGGATCACTTTTTTTCTGGTTTCCTGTCTGCCGGCGGTGAGTTCATCCAGAGAAAGACCGGTGATGAAGGAAAAATAGGCCGGTATCAAAGGCAGGATACATGGAGACAAAAACGACAGCAGGCCTGCGGCAAACGCGGCCGGAAAGGTTATGGTTTCAGTGAACACGCAGCAGTTCCTTTTCCTGTAAGAAGAATTGTAAAAAATGTGCCTGTCAGATTACTGCATTTCCAGCCGGGTTTCAAGGCCTGTAATGTCTGATTGGATATTTGTCATAAGAATGCCGGATTTTCGATCGCTTTGAGCAGCACCCTTTCCCGGGCACCGCCCCTGGTGGTGTCCTGTGCCCGGCCCGAGGTCTGCGGGGGCCGGTTTGCATACGAACAATGGAGTAGGGGCTCCCCGCAGAAGTGCATGCTGCTATGGCAAATATCCAGTGGTCTGTATTTTTTTCAAATGTTTTACCGACAGCCTATTTTCTGATATCTTTAGGCCCAAACCAATAGTTTCCCAGCAGAAGCCCGGCAATGGCGTGCTGACAAATCCTGTCCAGATGAAAAAAGGACGGTTCACAGGAACAAAGAAAAAATGATCATTACAACAGAAAACAAAAAGACCATTAACACAGCAGACCTGACCCCGGAGGAGCGGCATGTGCTCCAGAAACTGTTTGCCTGGAACACCCTGGTGGACTCTCTGGAGCAGTTCCGTGATAAGAAACATCAGGCCCTGGCAGCCGGATGGAACCATTCCGGTCCCATCCGGGAAACCCGGGCTTTGTCACAGGTGATCCAGCATCTGGAAAAACAGGTGAAAGACCGGTTGAAAAACAAGCCATCCGGATGATTTTCCCAATGCCGGGCAGGACCATGGTTCAAATCATGGTGGCCAGGTTCAGCAGTGCCTTGTCCAGGCGTTTGGCAGATACCTTGACAGCAGTTTTTATTTCCGGGGCAAAAACAGAGATTTTGTATTCTTCCAGGAGCCAGAAAAAGTCTTCCACTTTTTGTGCTTTTTCTGGGGAGGTTTTTTCAGACAGGGCTGCCAGCTGACTGGAAAGATGGTGAGCAAAACGGGTCAGTTTTTCCGCCTTGGCGGTTTCTTTCACCGGGTTGTCCGCCCCCCGCTGTGCCCGGATACTGATGCAGGCCACATACCTGGGCAGGTGGCGGACTCTTTCCATGGTATACAGTGATAAAAAATTGGGGGGCACCAGGTTTTTGAGTTCATCAGCCAGCCGGTTGAGGATTTGGCTGGCCCGGGGCCTGTTCCGGTATTTGAGAGACAAAGACTGTATCAGAGAAAAGCATGCTTCATATTCTTTGCCTACGGCCATGATGTCTGCCAGCATCTCCTTTGTTTTTTGGTACAATGCGGGCCTGATTTTCTGAATATGGGCATCAAATGCAGCTTTTGTCCGGATATTTTTTTCAAACAGTTCTCTTGTGATGCAGGTATAGATCGCTTTCTGGAAACCTGCCTGGCCGTTGAAATAAGCAGCGGTCTGTTTGAGACCCGCCGTGGTGCGGATGTCTTTTTTGATGGCTGTAAATTCTTTGGCAAAGGCGTGTTCATACAGGTACCGGATACCCCGGACATGGGATATGTCAGCCGTCTGCCGATCGGTGAACAGGCGCAGGTTCAAGGTGTTCTCTTCGATATTCAGCCCGGGATACACCCTGTGCAGGCATCCGTCAGATTCGGTAACAGGGATTTCCTCCGGGAGATCAGGAAACGACCAGTCAGTGATATGGGTACGCTCAAATTTTTTGCAGGTTCTGTCAAATGCGGAAGTCACCTTTTTGGGGCGGGTTGCTGGAAACTGCTGCAGGATGGAAGGATCCCTAAGGGATGTGATTTCTTTGTCCCGGTGGTCACGGATGGAAATGCGCATTTTTAAATGATCGGCCAGATTCTCATCAGACCAGGCAGTGGCAGGGATGGTGAAACCATAGTGTTTCTGGATAAAAGCGGACAGCTGGGAAAACAGGGGTGTATCATTTTCCGGCAGATCCCGGGCGATGCGGGCGGCTGTTTTCTGGACCGGCATGAGCCGGACCCGGTATTGTTTGGGCAGTCCCTTGATAAGCCCTGCAATTTTTTCTTCAAACATGCCGGGCACCAGTTTTTCCAAAGCGGTTTGCTTAAGCCGGGCAGCCGCGTCTGCCGGGACTTTTACCGTGACCCCGTCTGCCTCATTCCCGGGATTGAACCGGTATGACAGGGCAAAATTGCCCTGTTCCGTATCCAGGACATCCGGGAACAGTGCCAGCCGGGATGCCTCCACCAGATTTTTTTCCAGATCCTGGCGGGTCATGCGCAGAAAATGGTCATTTCCCCGGTCCTTCAAAAATCCGGCAAAGGTGTTGATATTGTAAAACGTTTCGGGAAGGCGGGTGTGATAGAATTGGAATATGTCTTCCTGGCTGACCAGTATGTCCCGCTGTCGGGTTTTATGTTCCAGTTCTTCCAGCTCCTGTATCAGTACCCGGTTATGTTCCATAAAGGCGAATTTCTGATGGATCTCTCCTTCCACCAGGGCTTTACGGATAAAAATTTCCCCTGCCTCCTCCGGGTTGACCTTTCCATAGGCCACGTTTCTGCCTGCAACGATGACCAGGCCGAACAAAGACACCTGTTCTGTGGCCATGACCTGTCCCTGGTTTTTCTCCCAGCGGGGCTCAGCATATGTGCGGGTGCACAACTCTTTTCCGATTTCCTCCAGCCAGGCAGGGTCGATGTTTGCCACCCCCCGGGCAAAAAGCTGGCTGGTTTTGACAAACTCTGCTGCCACAATCCAGGGTCCGGCCTTGTCAAACAGTCCGGATCCCGGAAAAATCATTGCCTGCTGGCCTTTGGCAGCGGTGTAGATGTTTTTTTCCTTTTTGTGGGCGATGTGGGACAGGTATCCGGCCAGCAGGGATTTGTGCAGGGCAATGTACAGCGGTCCGCCAATGTCATGTTCTCTGGATTTGAGCTGGTCTGTGCCGGGCGGAGGGTTGAACAAGGAAAAATCGGAAAACCCGTGTTCTTGGAGATTGCGCCGGATCTGGCTGTGGATGTCCTGCCATTCCCGGATGCGTTTGAATGACAGAAAATGGTTAATACAGAATTGCCGCAGCTTGTTTCTGGACCTGTATTTTTTTTCTGCGCTCTTGTATGCATTCCAGATATTGAGCAGGGTGACAAAATCGGAAGTCGGGTCTTTGAATTTTGCGTGCTGCTGGTCTGCGGCAGCCGCTTTTTCCGCCGGCCGCTGCCGGACATCGGCAATGGATAGGGCGGTGACAATCACAAGGGTTTCTGCCAGACATTTGTTCTCCTTTGCCGCAATGAGTATCCGGGATAATTTGGGGTCCACAGGGATCTTTGACATGATCTGCCCCACCCGGGTCAGTACAAAGGCCTGGTTTTTATTTTTGGGTTGTTTTTTTTTCCGGATGGCCCCCAGTTCCACAAGGGTGTCGAATCCGTCTTTAATGCTTTTGGCAGCAGGCGGATCGATAAAGGGAAATCCCTGGACATCACCCAAATTCAGGGAGATCATGCGCAGAATCACCTCGGCCAGGTTGCTCCGCAGAATTTCCGGGGCTGTGAAAAACGGGCGGCCGTTAAAATCATCTTCATCATACAGCCGGATGCATACCCCGTTTTCCACCCGTCCGCACCGGCCCAGGCGCTGGTTGGCGGAGCTTTGGGAGATGGGCTGCACCGGTAAAGCGGTGGTGCGGGTTCTGGGGGAATAGCTGGGAATGCGGGCCAGCCCTGTGTCGATAACATATTTGATGCCCGGAATGGTCAGAGAGGTTTCCGCCACATTGGTGGATACAATGATTTTTCTGCCCGGGGTCCGGGAAAACACTTTGGCCTGTTCTTTTGCCGACAGCCTGGCAAACAGGGGCAGGATGGTGACTCCGGGGTGCTGTTTTCCCCGGATCAATTCCATGGTTTCACCAATATCCTGTTCCGTGGGCATGAAGATGAGCATATCCCCGGACCGGGTGGTGGACAAAAGAGAATGGGCCGCATCTGCTGCTGCCTCCACATACCCCTGGTCTTCCGGGTTCTGCCTGTCCCCGGTTTCCTCCAGGATGGGCTGGTACACGGTTTCCACCGGAAACATGCGGCCGGAGACTTCAATGATGGGGGCCTGGTCAAAGGCATCGGAAAATTTCTGGGTGTCAATGGTTGCGGAGGTGATGATCAGTTTCAGATGCTTTCGTTTTTTCACCAGGCGGCGCAGGATACCCAGGGTAAAATCGATATTCAGGCTGCGTTCATGGGCCTCATCCACGATAATGGTGTCATAGCGTTTCAGCAGGCGGTCCTGCTGGGTTTCCGCCAGCAGGATGCCGTCTGTCATCAGCTTGATGCAGGCCCCGGCCGGTGCCTTGTCATCAAACCGGATCTTGTATCCCACAGACTGTCCCAGGGGTTGTCTCAGTTCAAAGGCAATACGTCTGGCCACATTTATTGCGGCAATACGCCGGGGCTGGGTACAGCCGATCATGCCCCGGGTGCCGCAGCCGGCTGCCAGGCAGCACTTGGGGATCTGGGTGGTTTTACCGGACCCGGTTTCCCCGGATATGATCACCACCTGGTTGTTTTTTACGGCATCAATGATTTCATCTTTTCTGGCAGTGACCGGCAGATCCGGCATGAAATTCAGGTGTGCCGGCCGGTTGCATCGGTGCCGGAATATATTTTTTTTTGTTGGTTCCGGTTTTTTTTGGGGGGTGTCTGTTGTTTTTTGCATGGTTTATGGGAATACCATATTGTTTTGCAGTATCTTTATGTTTAGTGCCATACTAGCACAGGGATGCAAAATGTCAAATTCTTAAACCGGGCAGGCAATTTTTCTTGACATGGTCCCCGGAATAGGAGAAAAAAGAAACTGCTTTAATATGAGGGTATTAAAAAAAGGGTGTAAGAGATTAAACGCGCAAAAAAGATAAATCCACAGACAGAGGGGGTAAGGAAAATAATATGACAGATACGGCAATCAAGATCGGGGGCGCCAGAAAAAGCGCCTTTAAAGATAAGGTGATGAAACTGCTGCCTGAGGGCGGAAATCTGAACGCCTGCCTGACATGCGGGGCATGTGCATCAGGATGCCCGGCAACAGGGCTTGAGGGAATGGATCCCAGAAAATTTCTGCGCATGGCTGCCCTGGGCATGGATGAAGAAATTTTGACCAGCAACTGGGTATGGATGTGCTCCATGTGTACACGGTGCATGTATGTCTGCCCCATGCAGATCAATATCCCCCAGCTGGTGTTCAATGCCAGGGCCACCTGGAAAAAGGAAGACA
>JAABRW010000411.1 GCA_011390695.1 Desulfotignum sp. | reverse complement strand
TTTTTGGCAGCTTTTTGGGCCACTGCATCCCTGTCCAGGCTGCCCGCTTTTTTGGCCAGTTTGGGTGCGGCGATGCCGGCCCGCCACAGATGCATCCAGGCAAAACAGACATCACCGGTCACCTCTAAAAAGGGGTGGGCAAATGCATAGGCATTCAATGCCTGATCAGATCTGGATCGGGTGCCTATTACCTGTGCCAGTTCCTCTAAGCGGGACACGGCATGGGATACTTTGGCACACAGATCCTCCACCCCGGAAACACCGGAAAATTCATGTATGGTTTTTTTCATGCAGCTGATAAAATACTGAAATGCCCTGCCCTGGTTCATGGAAAGTTTTCTGCCCAGAAGGTCCATGGCCTGGATGCCGTTGGTGCCCTCATAGATCATGAAAATCCGTGCATCCCGCATGAGCTGCTCCACCGGATATTCACTGATATACCCGTAACCCCCGTATACCTGGATGCCGTGGGAGCATACTTCCAGGGCCTTGTCCGTGACATAGCCCTTGACCACCGGGGTGAGCACTTCCACCATGGCAGCGGTGTCTGCTTTAAGGTCTTTGTCATCCGTGGTGTGTACAATATCGTTGCACCAGGCATAATAATAGATCAGAGACCGCATGCCTTCTGTAAAAGCTTTCATGTTGAGCAGCTGGCGTTTGACATCCGGGTGCTGGATAATGGGAACGCTTTGTGCGCCGGCATCTTTTCCTGCTGTCAAATGCCTGCCCTGGATTCGGGTTCTGGCATAGTCCAGGGCATACATGTAGGAGGCGGATGCCACGGCAAAACCCTGGAGCCCCACAAAGGCCCGGGCTTCGTTCATCATCTGGAACATGGCGGGCATGCCCCGGTTCTCTTCTCCCAGCAGGGTGCCGATGCACGGCCCTTTGTCCCCTAAAGACAAGGAGGCGGTGGCATTGCCGTGAATACCCATTTTTTTTTCCAGGCCGGTGCAGACCACGTTGTTAAAATCCCCTAAAGAGCCGTCGTCATTCACCAGAAATTTGGGAACCAGAAACAGTGAAATCCCTTTGGTGCCGGCAGGGGCTCCCGGGATTCTGGCAAGTACCGGGTGGATAATATTGTCACACAGATCGTGTTCACCTGCTGAAATAAAAATTTTGGATCCGGAAAGGGAGTAGGTGCCGTCTGCATTTTTTTGTGCTGTGGTGGTCAAAGCCCCCACATCAGATCCTGCTTCAGGCTCGGTGAGCAGCATAGTGCCCCCCCATTCGCCGGAAAACATTTTTTTCAGATACAGGCGTTTCTGGGTATCATCACCAAAGGCTTCCACCAGTTTGGCTGCCCCGTGGGTCATGCCGTAATACAGCATGAAAGCCGAGTTGGCGCCCACCATATATTCCAGGGCCGCACTTCCCACGGTTCTTGGCATGCCCTGGCCCCCCACGGCAGGGTCATCACACATGGCCAGCCATTCCCCTTCACATAACAGCCGCCATGCCCGTTTAAAGGATTCAGGAACCCGTACCTTACCGTTTTCCAGGATGCATCCCTGCTCATCCCCTTCCTTGAAGGTGGGCAGGATCTCTTTTATGGCCAGGTTTCTGGCTTCCGAGACAATCAGGTCAATGGTTTTTTTGTTGAATTCAGCAAAACTTTCATGGTTCACCTGTCCGATCTGTTCATGGAGTACAAAATCCACATCCCTGCGGTCGGCAATCACTTGTGCCATATGTTTACAATCCCTTTTATGTTGGGTTTTTATAAAAATATTCTGGTCTGCCTGCATCTTTCCTTAGGCAAAAACCAATGGGTTGTCAACGAATGATACGAAAAAAATATTGATTTATCAATTGATTCATACCATGGTATAGCAATTATCCAGATGGGATTATCGCGGCTGGATATTTATGGATGGTTGTGATACAGGAGAATCATGATTATTAAATGCTGGGGTTCCAGAGGATCAATACCGGTATCAGGCGGGCAGTATGTTGTTTACGGCGGGGATACCACCTGCCTTGAAATAACCGCCGGATCCGGAGAGACAATTATCATAGATGCAGGTACCGGTATCCGGCGGCTGGGAAATGTTCTGCTGGAGCAGCAGAAAAAAAAGTATTATCTGCTGTTCACCCACTGCCACTGGGACCATATCATGGGAATCCCGTTTTTCAGACCCCTGCTTTACAGCTGCAACCGCTTGATTGTTCAGGACAGAAAAATTGCAGGATTTTCCACAAAAGATGTGTTTAACCGGGTGCTGTGCCCGCCATTTTTTCCTGTCCGCCTCAAGGACCTGAAAGCAGATATTCGTTTTGATACATCATTGAACAACCGGTTTTGCATCGGTTCTGTGGAAATCGATACCATTTTCACCAGCCACTCCCGGGGCAGTCTCGGGTATAAATTCACAGAAGATGATAAAACCTTTGTTTTTCTCACCGACAATGAACTGGGGTTTGCCCATCCCCAGGGGCAGGGATTTGACGGATACAAACGGTTTGCCGAACAGGCGGATATCTTGTTCCATGATGCAGAATATACACAAGAGGAATACCAGTTCCGCAAAGGCTGGGGCCACTCATCAGTTCCCCATGCACTGGATCTGGCTGTAAAAGCCGGGGTGGCGCAGCTGGGCCTCATCCATCTGAACCAGGACCGGTCCGACCAGGACATGGATGCTATTGTGCATAACTGCAGACATTTTTTAAATTCCCAGAACAATACGCTCCATTGTTACGGTGTTTCCTGCGATTTTGAAATCACACTCTGAACAGCCGGGTTCTTTTGCAGAAAAGAACCATATCGAAAACAGATGGCGCAAAGCCATGCACGCCTTTTTCCATCCCCGGGTGGTTACCATGCTGTTTTTCGGATTTTGCGCCGGGCTGCCCATTCTGCTGATTTTTTCCTCGCTTTCTTTGTGGCTCAGGGAAGCCGGGGTTCAACGGTCTGCTGTAACCTTTTTTTCCTGGGCAGCGCTCGGGTATTCTTTCAAGTTTGTCTGGGCCCCCCTGGTGGACCAGATGCCCATCCCCTGGTTGACCCGCAAGCTGGGGAGGCGGAGAAGCTGGATTCTGGCGGCCCAGACCGGGATTGTGGGGGCTATTTTATGGATGGCATTCACAGATCCGGGATCAGGATACCATCCGCTGGTTTTCATGGCAATGGCAGCGGTTTTGCTGGGGTTTTCGTCGGCAACCCAGGATATTGCCATTGATGCCTACCGCATCGAATCTGCCGCAGTTGATCTCCAGGCCATGATGGCCTCCGCCTATATCGGGGGCTACCGTATCGGCATGCTGGTGGCCGGGGCAGGGGCCCTGATTCTGGCGGAGTGGTTTGGATCGGCAAAGGGAAGTTACCGGTTTGAGGCCTGGCAGGCCACCTACTGCATCATGGCAGGTCTGATGCTGGTGGGCATAATCACAGCCCTGGTCATTGACGAGCCGGACTCAGATTATAATCCGGCAGATGCTTACAGTTCAAAGGATTACCTGACCGGCCTGGCCCTGTTCGGTCTGGCAGTGGCTGCCTTTATTGTAACTTTTTATTTTACGGGCCGGATCACCAGTGATGTGAAAGCACAGCTGGCGCAGTGGCTGAACAACCCGACCCTGGCAGGGTTTCTGGTGGAGTGCTTCCGTCTGGCGGCAGGGCTTGTTGCGGCAGCCATGGTGGGCAAAATCTGTATGACAGCCAGGCTTGTGAATGAAAAAATGGTGACTGCCAGCTACGTGGCCCCGGTTCTCGACTTTTTCAGCAGATACAGGCTTTCTCTTGCCTGGATGATCCTGGCACTCATCGGTCTGTACCGGATATCCGATATTGTTCTGGGGGTCATATCCAATGTTTTTTATCAGGATCTGGGGTTTTCCAAAACCCAGATCGCCAGTGTGGTGAAAACATTCGGGCTTTTCATGACCCTTGCCGGCGGATTTGCCGGCGGCATTCTCTCCATCCGCTACGGGGTGATCCGGATTCTGTTTCTGGGTGCCCTGCTGGCATCCGCCACCAACCTTTTGTTCATGGTCCTGGCGTTTGCCGGGCATAATCTGGCCCTTTTGTATCTGGTGATCGCAGCGGATAATCTGGCTGCAGGACTTGCCAGCGCTGCATTTGTGGCCTTTTTGTCCAGTTTGACCAGCATCCGGTTCACAGCAATGCAGTATGCGGTGTTCAGTTCTTTGATGACCCTGGTGCCCAAAGTGTTTGGCGGGTATTCCGGTACCATTGTCGATGCTGCAGGATACCCGGCCTTTTTTTTATTGACCACCCTGATGGGGCTGCCTGTGCTGGTACTGGTATGGTATTGCAGCCGCCATCTTGAAATTGCCGGATAAGCTGTGGTTTTTTGCGGGAATAAAACCGGGATACATGGTTTCTAAAGTAATGGATATTGCACCGGATATGTTTTTAAACCCCGGACCCGGGGATGTAAAAAAGTGATAACCAGGTGTAAATTAAATAATTGTTGACAAAAAAAGGCCTTTTTTTTACTTAAAGGCGGGGGAAATTTAATGGCGTGACGTCCTTTTTTACGGGCTTTTTCCGTCACCTGCCGCGCATGTGACAAAAAAACTGAAAATATCAGGCGCCACAGCTTAACGCCCACGGGCGATAATAAACGGTTAGGAGGTTTTGATAATGACGCAGAAGGTGACACCAAACAACGACCCTGTGGGGTCTGTCATGGTCCTTGGTGGCGGGATTGCAGGTATGCAGTCTGCCATTGACCTGGCCAATTCAGGCTATTATGTCTATCTGGTTGAAAAATCATACGCCATCGGCGGTATGATGGCCCGGCTGGACAAGACATTTCCGACCAATGACTGCACCATGTGAGTGATCTCACCCAAACTGGTCGAGGTCGGCCGGCATCTGAACATAGAGTTGTTGACAAATACAGAACTTCTGGAACTGGATGGTGAACAGGGAAATTTCACGGCCAGAATAAAAGAAAAACCGCGATTTGTCGATATATCCAAGTGTACCTCCTGCGGGGAATGCACCAAAGTGTGTCCGGTGGATACCCCCAGTGAGCACAATGAAGGGCTCAACCAGCGCAAAGCCATTTTTAAGCAGTATGAACAGGCCATTCCCGGGGCCTTTGGCATATCCAAACGCTCTGTTGCGCCCTGTAAAGCTACCTGTCCTGCCCATGTGTCCATCCAGGGATTCATTGCCCTGATGCAGCAGGAAAAATATGCAGAGGCGTTGAAACTGTTCAAGCAGGAACACCCGTTTCCCGGGTCCTGCGGCCGGGTATGTCACCACCCCTGTGAAGCGGTGTGTACCAGAGGTGATGCAGACCAGCCCCTGGCCATCCAGTATCTGCACCGGTTTCTGGCAGACCTTGATTTTGAGCAGGAATCTGCCTGGGTCCCGGACATTGCAGAAAAAAGAGATGAAAAAGTGGCTGTTGTGGGTTCCGGTCCTGCCGGTCTCACCGCAGCCTATTACCTGGCCCAGAAGGGGTACGGGGTCACGGTGTATGAAAAACTCCCGGTAAAAGGCGGCATGATGGCCGTGGGCATTCCAGAATACCGGCTGCCCAAGGCGGAGCTGGAAAAAGAGATTGCCGTGATCGAAGCTTTGGGGGTGGAGATCAAGACCGGGGTGGAATTCGGTACAGACATCACCCTGGACAGCCTGAAAAAAGAGGGGTTTGCATCGGTTTTCATGGCCACGGGCCTGCACGGGTCCCGGTCTCTGGGTGTCAAAGGAGAAGACCTGAAAGGGGTTCTTGCCGGCACCACATTTCTGCGGGATGCTGCCATGGGCAAAGCGGACAAACTTTCCGGCAAAACCATTGTCATCGGCGGCGGTAACGTGGCCGTGGACGTGGCATTGACTGCACAGCGCCTGGGATCCGAGGATGTCACCATGGTGTGCCTGGAAAAAAGAGAAGAGATGCCGGCCTGGGATTATGAGATCGAAGAGGCCCTGGAAGAAAAGGTCAATATTGTAAACAGCAAAGGGCCGCTGCGGTTTTATGGTGATGATGAGGGAAAGGTCACCGAGGTCTCTTTTCAGGAATGTACCGCAGTGTTTGATGAAAACGGCCGGTTCAATCCCCAGTACGATGACTGCCAGCTGATCACCCATGAAGCAGATACCGTGATTGTGGCCATCGGCCAGATGGGAGAGACCGGCTTTGCCAAAGACCAGGGCATTGCCCTGACCCCTCCGGGGGGATATGAGGCAGATCCTGTGACCCTGCAGACTCCTGTTGAGTGGGTGTTTGCCGGTGGAGATGCCTTTTACGGCCCCAAATCCGTTGTGGATGCGGTGGCATCGGGCAAGACTGCGGCAGAAAGTATTCACCGGTATATCAACGGCCTGGACCTGGCCGAGGGCAGAGAAAAATCCTGGGATTTTGAAAAACCGGAAATCGATAATGTGCCGCAGATAGACCGGGTGACACCGGAAAAGCTGCCGGTGACACAAAGAAAGGGCAATTTCAAGGAAGTTACCCTGGCCCTGGCCAAAGAACTCATTGACCGGGAAGCGGCCCGGTGTCTTTCCTGCGGCATCTGTTCCGAGTGTTACCAGTGTGTGGAGGTGTGCCTTGCCGGAGCTGTGGACCATGACCAGGTGCCGGTGGTCCGGGATGTCAACGTGGGCTCGGTGATCATGACCACAGGTGCCACCACCTTTGATCCTTCGGGCATGGATGACACCTATATGTACAAACGGTCCAAAAATGTCATGACATCCCTGGAGTTTGAGCGGATTCTGTCTGCCGGCGGTCCCACCATGGGACATCTGGTCCGGCCCTCTGATGAAAAAGAACCCGAGAAAATCGCCTGGCTCCAGTGCATCGGTTCCAGGGATACCAACCGGTGCGGCAACGGGTACTGCTCTTCGGTGTGCTGCATGTATGCCATCAAAGATGCCATGATCGCCAAGGAGCATTCGGAAAAAGAACTGGATGCCGCCATCTTCAACATGGATATGCGGACATTCGGCAAAGACTATGAAAAATATTACCGCAGGGCTGCTGACCAGGAAGGGGTAAGGTTTGTCAAATCCCGGATCCATTCCGTGGTGGAGGAACCGGGCACCGACAACCTCATCCTCAATTATGTGGATGAGGCAGGCACCATGCAGCAGGAAGTGTTTGACATGGTCATTTTGTCCGTGGGGCTGACCATTCCCAAGGAAAGCGTGGATCTGGCCAACCGTATCGGGGTTGCCCTCAATCCCTATAACTTTGTGAAAACCAGTACCTTCAATCCCCTGGAGACCAGCCGTCCCGGTGTGTTTGTGTCAGGCTCTTTCCAGGGCCCCAAAGATATTCCCGCTTCGGTGACCGAAGCCTCGGGTGCAGCCTGTGCAGCAGGCAGAAACCTGTCACCTGCCCGGCACACCCTGACCAGAACCGTGTCCATGCCCGAAGAGCGGGATGTGCTGGGAGAAGAACCCCGGGTGGGGGTGTTTGTGTGCAAATGCGGCATCAATATTGCCGGGGTCATTGATGTGGAAGAGGTGGAAGCCTATACCAAAAACCTTCCCAATGTGGTGTATACCGGTGAAAACCTGTTCACCTGTTCCCAGGACACCCAGGTATCCATTAAGGAACTCATCAACGAGCACCAGCTCAACCGGGTGGTGGTGGCATCCTGTACCCCCAAAACCCATGAGGGTATTTTCATGGACACCCTGGAAGAGGCCGGCCTGAATAAATATTTGTTTGAAATGGCCAATATCAGGAACCAGGATTCCTGGATGCATTTTCATGAACCGGAAAAAGCCACTGCCAAGGCCAAGGATCTCATCCGCATGGCTGTGGCAAGGGTCAGCACTTTGGGACCTTTGCATGACAAACGCATTTCCATTATTGACAAGGCCCTGGTCCTGGGCGGGGGGATCGCCGGCATGACTGCGGCCAAAGGCCTGGCTGACCAGGGATTTCATGTGACCCTGCTGGAAAAAGAAGATACCCTCGGCGGTCTGGGCAGGCGGCTGCACCATACCATTGAAGGAGATGATGTCCAGACCTTTGTGAAAGAGCTTGTGGAATCCGTGGAAACACACGAACAGATCGAGGTGCTCAAACAGGCCCTTGTGGTGGAGTTCGGTGGGTATAAGGGCAATTTTAAAACAGAAGTCCTTGTGGGCCCTTCCATGAAACAGCGCAAGATCGATCATGGGGTTATGATTGTGGCAACAGGTGCCACGGAATACCAGCCCACGGAATACCTGTACAGCGAAAGTGAATCCGTGGTCACCCAGCTGGAACTGTCCGACATGCTGGCGGAACAAAAGATGGGAAATACGGACCGGGTCATCATGATCCAGTGCGTGGGATCCAGAAACGAGACCAATCCCAACTGTTCCCGGGTCTGCTGCCAGAACGCCGTGAAAAACGCCATTGCCATCAAGGAAACCAGTCCGGATACAGATGTGTTCATCCTGTACCGGGACATGAGAACCTATTCCATGCTGGAGGAGTTCTACACCAAGGCAAGGAACATGGGGGTGATCTTTTCCCGGTTCAGCCAGGATGACCCGCCTGCAGTGGAAAAAGACAGTGAGGGTAACCTTTCCGTCACCTTCCGGGACCATGTACTGGGGCAGCACATAGAGGCGGCAGCCGATATTGTGGTGCTTTCCGCCGGCGTCACCGCTGCCGACACCAAAGAATTGTCCACCATCATCAAAGCCCAGCGCAACCCGGAAGGGTTTTTCATGGAAGCCCATGTCAAGCTCCGGCCGGTGGACGGGGGCACCGAAGGGGTGTTCATCTGCGGCACGGCCCACGGCCCCAAACTGATATCCGAAACCGTGGCCCAGGCCATGGCAGCAGCTTCCCGGGCTACCACATACCTGTCCCAGGAATACCTGACCCTGTCTTCCGTGGTGGCCGAAGTCAACCAGGCCCATTGTGCTTCCTGTCTGGTGTGTGTGCGGTCCTGTCCCTACCATGTGCCGGTGATCAATGAGATGGGGGTTTCCTACATCGATCCGGCCCTGTGCCAGGGATGCGGGGTGTGTGCCTCTGAATGTCCCGCCAAAACCATAAAACTTAACTGGTACGAAGATGACTCATTGCTCAGCAAGGTGGAATCCCTGCTGGAGGGGGAATTATGACAAAAGAATTTGAACCGGTGATACTGGCGTTCTGCTGCAATTACTGAGGGTATTCAGCTGCGGACCTGGCAGGTTCCATGAGATTGAAGATCCCGACAGATTTCAGAATTGTGCGCCTTCCCTGCACAGGGAAAATTGATATCATCCATATCCTGAGAGCCTTTGAAAAAGGGGCGGACGGGCTTTATGTAGTGGGATGTATGGAAGGGGACTGTCACTTTAACGAGGGCAATTTCCGGGCAAGAAAACGGGTTGAACAGGCTGCCAGAATACTGGACAAGGTCGGGGTCGGCGGAGAGCGGGTGAAAATGTACAACCTGTCTTCGGGTGAAGGTCCTTTGTTTGCCCAGTATTCCATGGAAATGGTCAACAGGATAAAAGAACTGGGGCCAAGCCCTGTAAAGCTGGCAAAGCAACGCATGTCAAAAAAGGCTGATGCTGCCTGAAAATACAACAAATAACCACCTAAGATGAGGTAACCATGATAATAGCAGAGAAAAAACCCATTGAGGAAATTATCCAGGAAGTCAAGGATTTTGACCGGATCTTGATCCTGGGGTGCAACGAATGTGTCACCGTGTGTGAGGCAGGGGGTAAAAAAGAGGTGGAGGTACTGGCATCGGTGCTCAGGATGTATTTCATGACCCAGGGCCAGGAAAAGACCATTGGCGAGCGTACCCTGGAGCGCCAGTGTGACCATGAATACCTGGAGGAGATCAGGAATATTATTGACGACTATGATGCGGTTGTATCCCTGGCCTGCGGGGTGGGTGTCCAGTTTGCCGCGGAAAAATACCTGACCACGCCATTGCTTCCCGGTGTGAACACCATCTGCCTGGGGGCCAATGAAGACAGAGGCCTGTGGACCGAACGGTGCCAGGCCTGCGGAACCTGTGTGCTGGCGCGCACCGGCGGCATCTGCCCGGTATCCAGATGTGCCAAGCGGGTCCTGAACGGACCCTGCGGCGGGTCCACCAACGGCAAATGTGAAATTTCCAAGGACACGGACTGTGCCTGGCAGCTGATCATCGACCGGTTGAAAGCCCTTGACAAAATGGATGATTATGAGAAAGTAGCCCCTGTAAAAGACTGGTCCACTGACCGGGCCGGCGGCCCCAGAACCGTAACCAGGGAGGATGTGAAGATATGAGCGAATATGTGAGCAACAGCAGGCTGGAACGCGTGTTAAAGGCAGGGCACTTAGGGGTTACTTCCGAGTGCGGTCCGCCCAGGGGCAGTGATGCGGAAGAGGTCAAGAAAAAAGGCCTGCTCATCAAGGACCATGTGGATGCGGTGAATGTCACGGACAATCAGACCGCCATGACCCGCATGTCTTCTCTGGCCGCCTGCATCCATTTAAAACTGCAGGGCATCGAACCGGTACTCCAGATGGTGACCCGGGACAGAAACCGGGTGGCCCTGCAGAGCGATATCCTGGGGGCGGCTTCCTTTGATATCCCCAATATGCTGTGCCTGTCC
>JAABRW010000409.1 GCA_011390695.1 Desulfotignum sp. | reverse complement strand
TGGTCGGCCTACTGGTATGTGGACCGTCACGACAGCATGGTCAAAGAATTTTGCCGCCTTGGTTTCAAGACCGGTGATACCATCGGGATGGATATCGATGCGGAAGGCAAACCGCTTATCTATCGGCACTAGTTTCTAACGCGGGAAACCCGCAACCCATTTGTCCCTCCTCATTTTCTTGTTTTTTTAAAAGAAACTGAGGAGTAAGGCACTAATGTTCGCCTCAAAAGGTCGGGGGCTTGGTGGGCCTGTTTGATCCGGTTTGCGGGCCTGGGCGATTGCCTGGCGGAAAGGGGCGGGATCAGCCGGTTGGTTTTGTCTTTCTGCATGGTCCCCCCCCCAATGGCACCTCAGGCTGGTGGGGGGTTGAACCATAGGATTAGTACCGAGCATTCGCTACTCTCAGCTCGGTTACTAATCCTTCATTTGTTCGGCACATAAAATATTAAGATGCTCGTCGAAGCGATTCTTCAACTATATGAGGTACATTGATTGGTACAAAATAGGATGCTGGGTATAAGTAATCTTCTCCACTTTCATCAATAATACGTATATCGCCCTCGGCATCTGCATCCTCATTTGGAATCAAGCGATAAATTTTATGCAGCTCTAATGATGCCGGATAATTTTCATTGTTGATGCAAACCACAAATTTTGTGAAGGTTTCCTTTGATGTTTCCATAACTTACTCCAAATATTTTTTGCGTTTCATTTCTTTTTTGCCTATGCCATTAGCTTCATACCAATGGATTTCAGCTAATCGGATCCTTCCGGACGAAAGCCTGACCCGAGCAATTCCTTTCATTTTTTTCCAATTTCCATGTCCATATATTTTTCTCAAGCGTTCAATCTCACGAATTCCAGAACCTTTCGCTATCGTTTCAATTTCACCGATATCATCTACTATATCAAAATTCATTTGATCAATCCATTGAATTGTACAATTAACGCTTTTTGGTTGCCGAACAATGATAATCATCATAGTCCACAATGTAGGCATCACCATCTTCAAATTTGAAGAATATACGCCAATTGCCAGAGACTTTGACAGAGTAAGGCCCTTTCTTGTCCCCCGTTAATTGATGAAGAAAGGAACCTGGATAGTTCATATCTTTGATTTCTGTTGCTGCATTCAATCGATCCAGGATTCTTTCAAGCCTGTTTGCATGATTTGGTAATATTCCTCTTTTGCTTCCTGTATAAAAAAATCTTCCAATCCTTTATGCTTGAATGATTTTATCATATATTACAATGTAACTCATTAGGTTACGTTCGTCAAATGGATTTCACAGCGAACAAGTTCATGTGTGGATCAGTTTGACCATATCAGGTTTTGAATAGCATGTGTATCATAAATTATTTCAGCCCAAGAAAACGAGGATCTTCTGGAGGTTCCGGGGATCGCCAAAGACCAGCTTGCGAGTGATGCCGACCAGTCTGTGCCTCTTATATTGCTTGACCACCTGGGCATACAGAAGTTCCTCCGGTGGTATCAGCATTGGCTTTGGCGGTCTGCCCGGCAACACCTGTATTCGACCATTCGGCCATCTTCCCTGTTGGCCAGAAACTCAGCAAAAGCGATTGCAGTTTCCTGGTAATCATCAGGGTGTACAAGTTCCATGACGTTCCTGCCGACAAGTGAATTTGGATCATATCCCAGGATACTGTGGGAAGGACCGATGAATGTAAAGTTGCCTTCCATGTCGGTCACGGCAACAAGGTCAGAGGTGGTGTCAATTATGTTGCAACAGACCTTTTCCGGTCCCGGGCAAATACCAGGATGGTGTATAAATAAGCACATTTTTTGGACTTTTCACTCTTCATTAGTATCCATCAGCTTCTGCCATATCCAAATACTTATTTCCTTTCTCGACTTCGTTTCTTTCATTAATCAGTAACTCCCCGTAGTTATAGGCATGTGGAGCAGGCAGACAATTATTCTCTTCTGCTTTCTTAAAGTATGCCTCAGCTTTATCCACATCAATTTTTTTGAGGTATAAAATTGAAGC
>JAABRW010000408.1 GCA_011390695.1 Desulfotignum sp. | reverse complement strand
GTGGGATCGGTCGATGAAAATACATCCGAGATAATGGCAGGCAGTCCCGAAAATGGGTATGCGGCGCAGTTCCTGTTTCATGACCCATTTGATGTGCAACCCCATGAATCCGTGGATCACCGGGATGTCCACCATGGACTGGTGGTTGGCCACCACCACATAGGCCTTTTGGGAGTTGAAATTTTTCTTTCCGGTCAGAACAACCCGGAGCGGGACGATGGCACAGGAAAGTCTGGACCATAAAACAGCTGTCACATTGGCGGCATCCTGGGTGAAAATTGCCCCTACAGTTATGCAGACCAATCCCATGATCATGGTGATGGCCAGCATGAAAGGGAGCACCACGATCCATTTATAGGGTTGGTATATAAGCTTTAATACCTGCTTCACTGGGTGGTGCGAACCTCTTCTTCCTCCTGTTCTGAGGAAAGTCCGGCCAGTTCATGTGCCCAGGACCGGATATCTTCGGCAACATAGTCTTCCAGGGCAAAGGCATATCCGTTCATGGAAGAAGTTGCGAAAATCGGGCCTTCCTTCCCCTGGTCAAACAGTTGCAAAACAATGGGGGCATCGTTTTCAAGTGTTATTTTCAGATCAAAGGGGTCCTTTTCCAGGGTATGTTTGTCAGTATCCTCTAAAAACCGATCACACGCCAGCACAGACAGGGTGGACAAAAGGTTGGAAACCGTTTTTGGATCAGGCGCTCCCCCGTCTTTATATCTGAAGCCTGCTTTGCCCTCATCCGGGATGTCGGAACCGGTTTCACTGGCTGTCAGGTGTGTTTGTTTCCCCCGGGCTTCGATGGTTATACCTGTAATGGAGTCTTCTGTAAAATCCATGACCTGCTTGTCTCTGAATTCATTGACGGTTTTATTGAAATGCTGCCGGAAGCTGTCTGTGGCATGGTAAATATTGGGGTCGTTTTCAAGCATGACAAAGGTGTGGTTGAAAGTGGGTGCGGTTTTTCCTATCTTGAATGACAAAAGAGACCTGTTCTGGTCATAAGCTGTGACATCAATGCCATGGCTGTCATCCAGTTCATACCGGACAACATCCTGTTTTTCCGATACCAGAGCGGAGAGGCGCAGCCCTGTGATGACATCCAGCATCTGGCGCATGGATGTGTCATCAACCGGATAATCTTTGTCCGTTACCACCCAGCCCTGGTCTTTCCGGGTAAATGCGATGGAGCGGTCCGGTTTTTCAACAACCAGCCGGTCCACTTGGTCTGCTTTTACTTTTGGGGGTTCAGGCAGTGTGTAATGGCGGCGGTCCTGGTTTTTGAATATAAGATAACCGCTCAGGGCAACGATGAGAAGGATCAGAATCAGGTATTCTTTTTTCATGGCAATTGCATCCTTATGAATTGAAGATTTTTGCAATTTTTTTCTTTTTTGCATTCCGGATGGCCCATACGCCCAGGCCAAAGAGGATGACCAGTACCGGTAACCCCGCAATGTTAAAGGATTTTATCATACCCCGCATAAAGGGGGTGGTGGGATCCAGGGGATTTAACGTCTGCTGTTTGCTGCGCAGGGCAGCTATGTCATCTCTGCCGTTGAGATGATCAATGGCGTTGAGAATGAAGGTGGCATTGGTGGTTTTTCCTTCCGGATCCAGCATATTGTCCTGGAGCATCTGGGAGCATCCCAGTACAAATATTTTTGCCGGACTGGAAGTTTCCTTGAGCCGGTTTTCCGCCACCAGTCCCTGGGGAATTGCCGGATCAGTTTCGGTTGGAGGGGTATCTTTTTCTGATAAGTTATCTGTCTGGATATCTGCCTGATCTTCCGCATCCGGGGTGTCGGTGTCCCCCACCTCTTTTCGGGGGATGGGTTTGTCCTTGAAATAGCTGGTAAAGGTGCCTTCCAGGATATAAGCCAGGTCATAGGTGCCCAGTTCTTCAGAGGATTCAGGGGGAGAGATGAACATGGGGTTGAGATTGATACTGCCCTGCATGAGCCAGGATTCCTCAGAGGTGTGCAGCAGTCTTGTGGCGGTAACCTGAGTGTCATCAAT
>JAABRW010000407.1 GCA_011390695.1 Desulfotignum sp. | reverse complement strand
CCCAGCAGGTAGGGATGATGGCTGTGAATGATATCAGCTTTGAAATCATCGAGTCTTTCATCAATGTAAAACGGTACAGGTATGCGCATGGAAAAATCACTG
The DNA here is from genome assembly GCA_011390695.1 of Desulfotignum sp. The sequence continues at coordinate 1,937 of JAABRW010000407.1, read as the reverse complement.
CCGTTGAAATTCTGGATGGCAGGCACCCGCAAAACAGTGTCATCTTCCGTATCCTCTATAGCGGTTTCGGCAAAGGTGGGCGCAATAATAAGCACCTCATGTCCATTTTTCTGCAGATCCTGAGAAAATGTGTGCACCGAGCGCGCAACGCCTCCCACATGGGGCAGGTATGTATTGGTGAACATGCAGATATGCATTATATTCTTTCATATGTGCCCATAAGTTCGGCATGGGAAAGTACATGGCCGGGCATGGCGTTTTCCACATCTGCCTTGGTACTTTTTTCAGGCAGATCAAGCTGCGTATCCAGGGCAAACAATTTGAAAAAATACCGGTGTTCCCTGTCCGGGGGGCAGGGTCCTGCATACCCTGTCTTGTCGTTGGTGCCGAGGCCGGAGGTGCCTGACGGTTCGCTGTTTTCTTCAATCATGCGGGTGTCCGGCGGTATGTTGAATACCACCCAGTGGTCCCACATGCCGTCTTCCCGCAGGTTTTTGGGAACATCCGGGTCATCCATGATCAGAACCAGACTCTTGGCCTCATGGGGGACACCGGTTATTTCCAGGGGCGGATTGACATTATCACCGTCGCAGGTATATTTGGACGGAATTTTTTCTCCCTGGACAAAAGCGGAACTGGTAAGTTTCATAATGACCTCCAAAGTCTTTAGAATGGTAAGATAGTGACGTGCACCTTCATCTTTGTGTTATATTTGTCACTGATTGTATGCATATCTTTTTGCTGGGTCAATGGGGGAATTCACCCATTTTACAGTAAAACATATGGAACTGTGTGGCATGGATGCCGCCCCCGGTGGGCAATGGGTGCCCGGACCGTTCCCTCTGTTATCAGCGGCTAGTGGGGGGCGGGCCCTGTTGGTCGAAATCATTTTGACCCGTTTGCTACAGGGTGTGGGCATGCGCAGCGTTAAGAACGGCAAACTGTTTGAGGACATACCTGCCCGCAGTTTTTGCCGTTTAGCTGCGCCAAGCCCTACACCCTGTCAACCGGGACAGACGGGTGAGGGCAACCGGCACCGTTCCCCACGGGTCGAAGAACAAAAACGAAGGACAAGATCACCATGTGACATTTCTCTGCCCGGTGGGAACTGAATATTTGCAATAGTAGCGTGCACGCTACTATGGCAAATATCCAGGTGGGAAAACGGCCATTGAATGGTGAACCGGTCAATGGTATAGTACCTGCCTGTTATACATCTTTACATTTAAAAACTGTCTTTTTTATCTGTATGACATAAGGAGGCTTGACAGCTGCATGGGGGAAAAAACAGGCGATCTGGTGGTGCTGGCGGGAAAAACTGCCTATGAACATATACGAAAGAACGGACTGTCCCCGGATGATATCCAGCTGGTTCTGGGGGCATCGGGCGCTGCCAAATGGCTGGTGCTCCACGGCCTGGACAGCGCCATATTCTCCCACTGGTTCAAATACCGCAAAGATCCGCTGCTGCTTCTGGGCACCTCCATCGGTGCCTGGAAATTTGCCGCAGCTGCCCAAAAAAATCCGGCCCTGGCCTTTGATGCCTTAAAACATGCCTATATCCATCAGTATTACCAGGGCCGGGTGACACCTGCCCAGGTCACCCGTGAATCGGTGCGCATCATGCAGGCGTTTCTTGACCAGACCCGGGTGGCTGAGATTTTGTGCCATCCGTTTATCCGCATCGCTTTCGGGGCGGTCCGGTGCCGGTATATGCTGGCTTCCAGGCACCGGCCGGTCCAGTTGCTGGGCATTTTTGCAGGGGCCGGCGTGAACCGGGTGTCCCGGAATCTGCAGCAGATCTATCTGGAACGGTTTGTGTTTCACCACCCGCAGTTTGACACCCGGGACATGGATTTTTCTGATTTTCCCACCCGGTTTGTGCCGTTGGAAAAGCAGAATTTTCAGGCGGCCCTGACCGCATCCGGTGCGATTCC
>JAABRW010000406.1 GCA_011390695.1 Desulfotignum sp. | reverse complement strand
GGCTGCCCTGTGTGTCGGGATTGAACTTCTTTTGAAAAGGGCCGGGGTTCATGAGGTGGAGCGTACCATTCTCACCGGGGCATTTGGCGCCAAATTTGATTGGAAAAATGCCCGGGATATCGGGATGCTGCCCCGCAACATCTGCAAAAACAAGATGATTGCAGCAGAAAACCTTGCCGGCACCGGTGCGGTCATGGCATTGCTGAACAAAACACACCAGGAGGAAGTCGAGATATTATCCAGACAGGTGCATTTTCTTGATCTGGCTTCCGAACCTGGATTTGTGGACCGTTTTTCCGCAGCCACCAGGTTTCCATCCCTATAGGAAAATCTACATGATTTTTTTCAGTTAATACACGATTTACCCCATTGCATCTGCCTGATTTACAGACTACGCTTAAAATCTATGTACAGGGTGACAACCAATGCTGCTGACATTATCCAGCAGCTGATGGTACAGACAAAACAAAATTTTACCAGGGAGAGAATATGAAACACATGGTTCTGACATTCTTGATGTTACCAGTGATGATACTGTACAGTTCCGGGTGTACCCATCGAATGAACGGGGGGCACGGATGGGGACCTATGATGGGGTACGGTATCTATGGCGGTATTTTTATGTGGATTCTACTGGTGGCTGTTGCTGTTGCGCTTATTTATTATAGTTTTGCCCGAAACAAAAAAAATCCAGATTCGACCAAAGAAGACCCAATTGAAATTTTGAAAAAACGGTATGCAAAAGGGGAAATTTCAAAAGAAGAATTTGACAGGCTTAAAAAAGAAATTGAAAAATAACCCCCTTGAATGATACACACCATTGATCACAAAATTAACCGGGTAAAAATTTGGAAAGGAAAAAACGCATGCGACCTGAAATTTTACTGGTCGCACTCGTATCCTTGCTGGTATTACCTGTATAAAGGAAAGGAGTCAGACACATGAAATTCATCAAAATTCTTTTATTGACATTATGTGTTTTCTGGATGGCAACCCCTGGATCTGCAGTTTTTGCCGATGACTACAGCCACACCATATCGGTATTCAAGAAATCCCCGGCTGTAAAGCCGTTTTTTAAGAATGCTTATGGATATGCTGTTTTTCCCACAGTGGGAAAGGGCGGTATTGTTGTGGGGGGTGCATATGGTAAAGGCAAAGTTTACCGCCAGGGAAAACTTACCGGCCATGTGACCTTGTCAAAAGTGAGCGTGGGGTTTCAGCTGGGGGGGCAGGCATTTTCAGAAATTATTTTTTTCCAGGACAAACGGGCCTATGATGAATTTACCGATGACAGTTTTGAATTTGATGCATCCATGTCAGCGGTGGTCATCACGGCCGGTGCCCAGGCCTCGGCAGGAACACAAGGCGGTACTGCCGGTGCCAGCGCCGGACCTGACGCAAGCACCCACGCCCCTATCGGTTACACCAAAGGCCTGGCCGTATTTATCCATGCCAAAGGCGGACTGATGTATGAAGCCGTCATCGGCGGGCAGAGATTTGATTTTACCCCCCTTTAAACCATAATCTGTCAGGAAATCCGGCCGGCCATCACCTGGTTGCTATTTTTCAGTGAGTATGGTTCAATTATGACATGAGTGAGAATGTCTTTTATTTTATCCTGGTGCAGAGCACCGCCATTGTGTCCGGGATCCTGGTGCTGGGCGCACTGGGACATATGGTGTACCAGCGCAGAGAACCGCCCAGCATGATTGCCTGGCTGCTGGCCATCATTCTGCTGCCTTATGTTGCTGTACCCATGTATTTTATTTTAAGGAGCAGAAAGCTCAAACGCCGGGAAAAAACCATTTTCAAGCTGGCGAAAAAAGGAGAAATTTCAGACCAGGAAGCCACCCGTATTGACATGGTACTGCGGAACAACGGGATTGCCGGTGCCACCCGGGGCAACCGTTTTTTTTTCTATACCGACGGCGTCAAAGCCTATAATATACTTATGGAACAGATCTCTTCAGCCCGGCAGTCCATTCTCATATCCACCTATGTACTGCGGCCGGACAATGTGGGCAGGAATATCCTGGCTGC
>JAABRW010000405.1 GCA_011390695.1 Desulfotignum sp. | reverse complement strand
TCTTCCAGAACCAGCAGATTTTCCGCTGCCGTGGAAATCTGGCGGCTGGAAGGCAGCATGGAGTTGGGGAAAATATAGGTGGAAATCCAGGGATCAGTCCACCGCACCGACCGGTTGCCGGCAATGGTATGCAGCAAAAACAGCCCCTGGTCAGTCAGGCAGCGCTTCACCACTGCCATGAAGGTTCGGTACCGGCGCACCCCCACATGCTCAAACATGCCCACAGACACAATACGGTCAAAGGTTTCATCCAGATCACGGTAGTCCATGAGCCGGATGTCCACAGGAAGCCCTTCGCACCGCTGTCTGGCCAGGGCTACCTGTTCTTTGGAAACCGTTATGCCCACGACCTTTACCTGATATTTTTTTGCCATATATGCGGCAAGCCCACCCCATCCACAGCCGATATCCAGTACCCGCATGCCGGGCTGCAGCTGCAATTTGCGGCAGATAAGTTCCATTTTGGATTCCTGGGCCTCATCCAGGGTTCGGGCCTCTTTCCAGTAGGCACAGGAATAATTCATCCATTTGTCCAGCATGAGAGAAAAAAGTTCATTGCCGATATCGTAATGGCGCCGGCCGATTTCAAAGGCCCGAAGCTTTCCCGGCGAGGTGGTTAAAAATGCTTTTGTCCGGCACCATAACGCAGTAAAAGATTTTTTGGCCTGCTGGTCCAGCCGGACCTGGAGAATTTTATCAAAAAAATGGTCCAGCCGGCTGCATTCCCACCATCCGTCCATATAGCTTTCGCCCAGGGCCTTGGATCCGCCTGTCACCAGGCGCTTGTAAAAAAGATCCTGGTTCACCTGGATATCCCAGGGCCGGGACCCGTTGATCTCCACATCAGCAGCGGAGAACAGATCTGTCACCAGTTTTTTAGAAGAAATATTTTTCATGATGCAACCTCCCTTATAAGTATAATCAGGCAGATGCCTTCAGAATAATTTATTCTATCACAACTTACGGGAGGTAGAAAAGAAAATACAAGGAAAAAACCACAAATGAATCAGGGATGTATCACTTTCTGGGCCAGTTGCAGAGAAGTGACGATATCCAGCATATTGGTGGTATCTCCCACCTGTTTTGCTTTCAACAGATCAAAATGGGACAGACAGGTGCCGCACACCAGTATGGAGACCCCCTGCCGGTCATATTCCTGAAGGGTTTCCAGAACAGGAGAACCGGTTATGGTCAGTTTTACCCCGTTGTTGACAAAAACCAGACGCCACAGATCATCTCCCATTTCTCCCAGGGTTTTGATAAAGCTGATCATCAGTTTTCTGCCCAGGTCATCATCTCCGAATCCCATGCGATCGGTTGCGATAAAAACCAGTATTTTCTGGCGGGGCTCCGGGGTATCATCTTCCACAAGCGCTGCGGCTGATTGTGCTTCCATAGATTTTTTTGTGCCCTGGCCATGTCCGGAGGTTTGGCTCGCTGTGATGGTGAAATCACCGCCCTGACCCGAGGCTGTGGTTTCATACCCCCGGGTGTTCAAAAACCGGGAGACGTTTTCCACCGCTGCTTCATTGTCCACCCGCACTGTCAGATGAAGGGGATGAATCTGATCTACGGCCTGTTTGGTCTTGAGCACCGGCTGGGGGCAGACAAGGCCCAGGGCATTGATATCTGTTGTCATGTCATATTTCCTTACATTTTGGTTGTGTTTTGTCACATTTAACGGGGTACCTGTTTGAAATATTATCAGCTATGCAATGGTCATAACCCCTGGCTGGACATCTGTTGCCTGGCCAATCACAGCAGCATCAGTGATTCCCTGCCTGTGCAGGGCATCCAGAAGCGACTGGGACTGATTTTCAGGACATCCCATGAGCAGACCGCCGGATGTCTGGGGATCAAACAAAAGATCCCGAAGCACTGGATTGATCCCTCTGCTTGATGACACCATGTTTTCCCGAAATTTTCGGTTCCGGAATGCACCACCGGGCACCAACCCCATACCAGCAAATTCCATGGCCCCGGAAATCAGGGGCACCCTGTCACTGAAAACAGTGACCCCCACTTTTGTGCCTGCAATCATTTCCGCCAGATGTCCCAGCAGACCAA
>JAABRW010000410.1 GCA_011390695.1 Desulfotignum sp. | reverse complement strand
ATCCCCAGCAGATTGTTGAGGTGAGCCATCCGCTGGGATCGCCTGATGACCCCAATGCGCGGATTCATCCTTTCAAGATCCACCGGGGAAAACAGCCTTACGACAAAATCAACAAACAGCTTGTGGCCCCGCTGCTTTCCGGTCCAAAAGGGTTCTGGACAACCTTTGACATGGATGAGGCCATCACCCTGGGCAACCAAACCCTGGATGTCCCATATTCAGGAGAATTCGACTATGTGGAAACCACCTATGCCTTTCCCATCACCCATATGGTGGCACCTGCGGAAGAATCCCTGGACTGCATCGCCTGCCACACCCGGGACAACTCGCGCCTGGCCGGCATCACCGGCATCTACATGCCGGGCCGGGACAAGTTCGCCATTGTGGACACCATTGGTCTGATCGCGGTACTGGGGGCACTTGCCGGCGTTACGCTCCACGGGCTGGGCCGGTTTTTCACCCGTAACGGCAGGGAGGAGTAGCGCAATGAACGAGAAAACAATGACAAAAGTTTACCTGTACACCCGGTTCGAACGCTTCTGGCACTGGTTCCAGGCATTGATGATCATCTTTCTCATGATCACCGGTTTCGAGGTTCATGGACTCTATACCCTGACGGGATTCGAAACTGCTGTAGAGCTGCACAACTTCATCGGACTGTTCTGGCTGGGTTCCTTTGCATTCTTTGCCTTCTGGTTGATCATCACCGGTGAATGGAAACAGTATATTCCGACAACCCGAAAACTCTTTGACGTGGCCCTGTACTATGCCTGGGGCATTTTCCACGGCCAGGATCACCCGGTGCAGAAATCTCCGGGCGCCAAACACAATCCCCTGCAGCGCCTTGCCTACCTGGGTATCTCCGCCATGCTCCTCCCTGTGCAGATGATCACCGGGCTGTTGTACTACCTGTACAACAGCCTGGGGGATGTCTCTCTGGTACCCATCGCTTTCATTCATACCCTGGCCGCTTTTCTGCTGCTCAATTTTTTGATCATTCATATCTACATGACCACCACCGGGCATTCCCTTTTCAGCCATATAAAGGGCATGATCACCGGATGGGAAGAAATTTACGACACCACAAAAATAGAGGAGTGGGAAACCAAGGCCACCAAAAAAACATAAATTCTGTTTACTCCCTCCTGACATACAAAGTCCCGGTCACCCTTCCCGGGACCTTGTATGATACATATATGTATCAAATATCTGTCCACCAGAGACACTCCGCCATCCCAGACTGCATACAATATACCCAAACATACTTGAAAACCTGAACCAAATTGGATATGGTATGGCTGTTTTCCATATTTTTTGGTATGTATCATTATATTTTTTCCATTATGGCATGTGAATTGCTTTTTTCAATCTGAGATTTGGCTTTAAACACTATATCTGGAGGAATCAATGGACCCGGTTTTCTTATCCCGACTGCAGTTTGCCGCAGCCACCATGTTCCATTTTCTGTTCGTCCCTTTGACCCTGGGGCTTTCCATACTCATTGCCTACATGGAAACCAAATATGCCAGGACCGGGGACAAAACCTATCTGCGCATGACCAAATTCTGGGGCAAGCTGTTTCTGATCAATTTCGCCCTGGGGGTGGTCACGGGAATTACCCTGGAGTTTCAGTTCGGCACCAACTGGTCGAAATATTCCGCCTATGTGGGGGATATTTTCGGCTCACTGCTGGCCATTGAGGCATCTGTGGCGTTTTTCCTGGAATCCACCTTTATCGGTATCTGGATCTTCGGGTGGAAAAAGCTGTCTGCCAAAGCACATGCCGGTGTGATGTGGCTGGTGGCCCTGGCTGGAAACCTGTCTGCCGTGTGGATCCTGCTGGCCAACGGGTTCATGCAGAACCCGGTGGGATACGTGGTCCGAAACGGCCGGGCTGAACTGGAAAGTTTTTTTGCCCTGATCACCAACAAACACGGCATGTTAGAGATCATTCATGTCATCCCGGCATCCCTGATGCTGGCCGCTTTTTTCATTATGGGGGTCTCTGCATGGCATCTGCTCAGAAAACAGCACCTGCCGGTATTTGAGCGGTCCTTCCGCATCGGCCTGGTGGTGGGACTGGTGACCGCGCTGCTCACCGCTTTTACCGGGGACATGCACGGGGTGAATGTTTCCAAGACCCAGCCGGCAAAGCTGGCGGCCATGGAATCCCACTGGGAAACCCAGACCAGGGCCCCCCTGATCCTGTTTGCCATCCCGGATGAAAAAAATGAACGCAACCTGATTGAAATCGGTGCCATTCCGGGTATCTTGAGTTTTCTGGGGTTCCATGACTTCAATGCCGAGGTCACAGGGCTCCGGGATATCCCCAAAGAGGAGCGGCCGCCTGTGCTGCCCACTTTTGTGGGTTTCCGAACCATGGTGGGCCTGGGCACCCTGTTCATTGTGCTCACGGTTTTCGGGTGGTTCCGGCGCAACAAACTTTTGGAAAGCCCCACGTACCTGAAAATCATGCTTTTTGCCATTCCGCTGCCTTACATCGCTATGGAAATGGGCTGGATCGTATCCGAGATCGGCCGCCAGCCCTGGATCGTCTACGGGCTGATGCTTACCGCCGAGGCCGCCTCCCCCATTACCACGGTCCAGGTATTCACCTCCTTGACCGGATTTATCCTGGTTTACGGTTTGCTGGGGGCGGTGGGCGTGTACCTGATGACCCAAGCCATCAAACAAGGCCCTGAAGCTGCCAATTAATTTTTCGAAAAAGGAGTAAACAACAAATGGAACTGCAAACGATCTGGTTTTTCCTGTGGGGCCTTTTATGGGCGGTATTTTTCATGACCTCCGGGTTTGACTTCGGCATCGGCACCATCTACCCCTTTGCCGGCAAGACCGATACAGACCGGCGTACCATGCTCAATGCCATAGGTCCTTTGTGGGACGGAAATGAGGTGTGGCTCATCACGGCCGGCGGGGTGACCTTTGCTGCTTTCCCCCTGGTCTACGCCACCATGTTTTCTGCGCTGTATACCCCGCTGATGCTGATTCTCTTTGCCCTGATTTTCCGCGGGGTTGCCATCCATTTCAGAAGTAAAATCGACACCCCTGCCTGGAAAAAAGTGTGGGATTTTCTGATCTTTATCGGCAGCTTTTTCCCGGCCCTGCTGTTCGGGGTTGCGTTTGCCAATATATTCCAGGGCATTCCCTTTGATGACCAGGGGTTGTACCACGGCAACACCCTCAGGCTCCTCAATCCCTACGGACTGCTGGGGGGACTTTTATTTGTTCTGCTGTTCATTGTCCACGGTGCCAACTGGATGGCAATTAAATCTTCAGGCGGGCTGCAGGCACGCATGGTGCTGATTTCTCAGAGAGCCTGGCTGGTTCTGGTGCCAGTTGCGGTCATATTTTTGATTGCCAGTTATTTTGCCACTGACCTGTATGCCAATTATTTTCAGTACCCGGTGTTATTTTTCGTAACCCTGGTGAATGTGGCAGCCCTGTTGAGTATCCGGTATTTTGTGCACAAAAAAACCTATTTCAAGGCCTGGTTTGCATCAGCTGTAACCATTGTGCTGTGCACCTTTTTCGGCATCATCGGACTATTCCCTGCCCTGTTTCCTTCCAGCATGAACCCGGACTGGCACCTTACCGCGTTTAACGCATCTTCCAGTCCCCTGACATTGAAAATCATGCTGGCTGTGGTCCTGGTGTTCATTCCCATTGTCATCTGTTACCAGATCTGGGCCTATCATATGTTTAAAAATCCCGTAACCCAGGAAGACCTGGATATGGAAGAAGCCTATTGAATGGGCTATACTGCCCACCATCATCATAAACCAACAAACAAAGGAGAAAAAAATTATGGACAGATATGTATGCAACCTGTGCGGCTATGTATACGACCCGGCTGACGGAGATCCTGAAAACGGTATCAAACCCGGAACCGCTTTTGAAGATCTGCCTGAAGACTGGACCTGCCCCATCTGCGGTGCAGGCAAGGAAGACTTTGATAAAGAGTAACACCATGTAACCTGCCGTCCGGACCAAAAAACCGCTTGTCCGGACGGCATATCATGTTCATGCCGGAATCAAGCGTCTGTTTGATCATCAATGGATTGAATGGTTTTTCAAACAAACTTCCTGGCCCCCGTTTCACCGCAGGCGCATCTTTACGCCCTCTCCTGTAACCGCCACAAACCCGCCTTTTCGTTTCAACACATCCACAATTTCCAGTTTCCGGGTCGGAGGAATACGGACCAAAACCGTTGTGGATGCCTGCCAGCGTCACCACAAAAAAGAAAATGGCTGTCATGTCCATGCCCTGTGCCCGCAGCACAAAGGCCAGGATAAATTTTTCCATGCGCCGGACCAGCGGTGGTTTGGCAGAGGCGGCAGGCAAATTGATTCTGGATAAAAACTGCAGGATCGGTGTGGCTGCATACAGGATAAAAATGGGGCAAATGCATACATCCATGTATTTCTCATACCTTTATTATCCGGTAATATAACGCAATAATGCTTTGCTTGTGTACGGTACGTAAATTTACCGGCGCACAAGGACCTAACCAAAAAAACAGGAGGAAATCATGAAAAAGACATTATTATTCTTTACAGCCTTGAGTCTGCTGTGGGTTACCACCGCCTCTGCCAAAGACCACCTGAACTACCTGCCCGTTCCCCAACCCGTCAAATCCCTGGAAGGGATTAAATTTGTCTCAGGGGGGGTCGGTAGCATGGAGCGAAAAATCCTTGACCGTATGGCCGGTGATTACTCCCTCAAGGTGGTTCTCGCCACAGACACCGGACATTACCTGTCCCAGGTCCAGGTGGAAATCATCCGTGCAGACGGCACAAAAATGGTGTCCGCAACAACCGAAGGCCCCTGGCTGCTGGCTGATCTTGAACCGGGAAGCTACCGGGTAAAAGCCCGATACAATGGTAAATGGCAGAGCCGGAACATAACAGTTTCACCGGACAAACAGAGCCGCCTGGTCTTCAACTGGTAATCAAACTGCTTCAGGAGCAAACATGCATTTTAAAAAAAATACCAAAGTCCTTACCCATGACGACCAGAAAGTAGGGCACATTGAACGGGTGGTGATTGATCCTGCCACAGATGAAGTATCACACCTGGTGGTTGAAAAAGGATTTTTATTCACAGAGGATAAAGTGGTTCCGGTAACCGATGTCGAATCCACAAGTGAAAAAGCGGTCATTTTAAAAAAAGCTGCTGCACCGGAGGATTATCCTCAATTTGATGAAACACAATATATTCCAAACGCGGGTGTGGAAGATTTTAACCGGCGCCAGGCAGATGAAGCCCGTCAACTGCTGTGGTACCACGCAGCTGTCAAAGCACCGTATTTGAAATCATCGCCTCATCCTTCCCGGTCTAAACCATTGTATCACAAAGAAAAGCACCGCAATATCCCTGAGGATGCAGTGGCACTGGAAGAAGGTGCGGATGTAACAGACAATGAAGGCCGGCATCTGGGTACCATAGAGGATGTGTATACTGAACCGGAAACCTTTAAAGTATCCCATCTTCTGGTTTCCAGCGGTATGATCAAAAAAGACAGAAAAATTGTTCCGGCGGCATGGGTCAAAGATATTGTCGAAGATTCTGTTCAGCTGCATATAAAAGAACAGGTGTTTAAAAATCTTCCGGATGCTGACAACGATGAAGCCTGATTTTGCGCCATGGAAAATCCAGATTTTCCCTGCTTGAGAATATTATTCTTTGAATGACACATCTATTGGACAATAAAGTTGCGTGAACAATTAAAGTTGCGATCAAGGGAGTGAACAGGATATGGGAATTTATAATCTTGACCGTATTTTTCATCCTAAAAGTGTGGCGGTTATCGGTGCCAGTGAAAAAGAGAACAGCGTTGGCAATGCCCTGATGACCAACCTGAAAAATGGACATTTTTCAGGCAAAATCATACCGATAAACCCGAAACACAAGAAAGTTTCAGGGATAAAAACACTGGAATCAATAAAACAGAGCAGAGATCCGATTGATCTGGCTATCATTGCCACGCCCATATCCACTGTTCCGGACATCGTTGATGACTGCATTGCCGCCGGCACAGGGGGCGCTATCATCATATCGGCCGGGGGAAAAGAAACCGGGGAACAGGGACACAATATTGAAAAGAAAATTCAAAAAAAGGCCTATGACGGGGGGTTGCGGCTTATCGGTCCCAATTGTCTGGGTATCATCAATACCAAAGAAGGGCTCAATGCCAGTTTTGCATCTGATATGCCGTCTGAAGGAAAACTGGCTTTCGTATCCCAGAGCGGCGCCATCTGCACATCGATTCTGGATCTTTCCTTTAAAGAAAAAATCGGCTTCAGCCACTTTGTGAGCATCGGTTCCATGGTGGATGTGGATTTCGGGGATATGATCGATTATCTTGGCAATGATTCTCAGACAAAAAGCATTCTGCTCTACATAGAAAACCTTTCCCGGATACGCAAATTCATGAGCGCTGCACGCGCAGTATCCAGGATCAAGCCCATCGTGGTCTTGAAGGCCGGACGGAGTGAAGCCGGTGCCCAAGCAGCATCATCCCATACCGGGGCCCTGGCCGGAGAAGATGCGGTATATGACACAGCATTCAAACGGGCCGGTATCATCCGGGTGAATACCATAGCACAATTATTCGACTGTGCGGAACTCATGGCCAAAAAACCGCCTCCCGCAGGATCACGCCTGGCAATCATCACCAACGGCGGAGGGCCCGGTGTAATGGCCACGGATGCACTGGGTGGTCACGGCCTGAAACCAGCTGCGCTCTCTTCGGAAATCACCCAATCTTTGGATGAGGTGCTGCCCCGGTATTGGAGCCGGAATAATCCGGTTGATATTTTAGGGGATGCGACCCGGGAAAGGTTCATGAAAACCTTTGACATCTGCTATGCAAGCAAATCCTTTGACGCTATCCTTGCCATTATGGTGCCCCAGGCATTGACAGACCCGGAACCTGTGGCAAAAGCCCTGGCTGAATCAGCTCAAGACAAAAATTTTCCCGTATTTGCCTCCTGGATCGGCGGTCAAAAGATGGAAAAAGCGGTTGACGTATTAAACCAGGCAAAAATTCCGACGTATGAAACACCGGAAAGGGCGGTGCAGTCCTTTGTTTTCATGGTGGAATACAACCAGAATCTGAAGATGCTGACACAGATTACCCCGAAACTCTCCCATGAACTGCATTATGATCCGGACAAGGCCCGGAAACTGATTCACAACCATATCAAAAAACATGCCGGTCTTCTGTCGGAAACCGCATCCAAAGAGATTTTGTCTGCCTACGGCATACCGGTGAACACCACAAAAACAGCATCCACAGAAGAAGATGCCGTTGCTGCGGCTGAAGAAATCGGATTTCCTGTGGCTGTAAAGCTCATGTCGCCGGACATTTCCCATAAAACCGATGCCCGGGGAGTGCATCTGAATTTAGATTCCACAGATGCGGTGCGCACGGCTTTCCAGAAAATCATGGAAGGGGCCCAAGCGTACAACCCGGATGCCCATATTCAAGGGGTATCTGTTCAGCAGTATATTGACAGCCCGGACCATGAACTGCTGATCGGCGCAAAAAACGATCCCTCTTTCGGACCTGTCATCCTGTTCGGGTTAGGGGGTATTTATACTGAAATTTTAGAAGACCGGGCCCTGGGACTGCCGCCGTTAAACCGCCTGCTGGCGCGGCGCATGATGGAGAACACACGTGCATATAAACTTTTGCAGGGATTCCGCAACCGGCCGGGTGCAGATATGGAAGCGCTGGAAGCGCTGCTCATGCGCGTTTCACAACTGGTGAGTGATTTTCCCCGGATTGTGGAACTGGACATGAATCCTGTCATAGTCAAAGACGGGCAACCCCGGGCTGTGGATGCCCGGATCAGGCTTGAAGACACATCACAGCCAGCGCCTCTGCATCTGGTTATCAGCCCGTATCCGGATGAATACGAATTCCATGAAAAAACCGATGACGGCCGCAGCGTTTTTGTCCGGCCTGTCAAGCCGGAAGATGCACCGCTTTTCCAGGAACTGTTCCAGATACTTTCACCCACCAGTATCTATCATCGTTTTTTCAGTGCCATGAAAAAAATATCGCCGGCCATGCTGGCCAGATTCACCCAGATCGATTATGACCGGGAAATCGCTTTGACCGCCCTGAATGAAGATCCTGAAAAAAGAGAAATGTTCGGCATTGCCAGGGTGATCAGCGATCCGGACGGAAAAAAAGGTGAATTTTCTGTATTGATCGGAGATCCATGGCACGGCCAGGGTATTGGTGCCCGGCTTCTTGGCCGGGTTTTGCAGACAGCCAAAAAACGGGGAATTGAAAAGGTCTGGGGAACCGTGTTACGGGAAAACCGGAAAATGATTGCCCTTGGCAAGCGCCTGGGTTTTCATGCCCGGCCTGATGCAGACATTGGGGAAGTGGAACTGGAAATCAACCTTAAAGATGCGGAGTTTTCTTTTTTAGATCAAAAGTCAGCCGCCCAATGAGAAAACCTGGTGAAACCCCCATTAGACAAACAAAAAAGGAGAAATTACATTATGTTACAAGAAAAACTGTACAAAAAAATACTGACCGGCTGTTTTGCCGCTGTCTTTTTGATCGGATTGATGATGCTGACAGGCCCCCTGGTCACCACGGCAGACAGCGCCGAAAAGGATCACCCCCAAAGGCTGGAGGCATTGGGAAAGGCATTCAGGGATGTGAGCAAAAAAATCAGCCCCTCAGTGGTATATATCAGTACGGTATATACCATGGAATCGCTTCCGGAACAATACCAGGAACTTTTCGACAATGAATTTTTCCGGCGTTTTTTCGGTATACCCAAACAAAGAGAATACCAGCGGCGGGGACTGGGTTCCGGGTTTATTCTTAATGAGGAAGGATACATTCTCACCAACAGCCATGTGGTGAAAAAGGCCGAAGAAATCACGGTTACCCTGCCGGACAAGCGCGAATTTGACGCAACGGTCGTTGGTACGGACCCGATGTCGGATGTGGCGGTTATAAAAATTGAAGGAAAAAACCTGCCCACAGCCGAACTCGGTGATTCCAGCAAAATGGAAGTCGGGGACTGGGTTATTGCCGTAGGAACGCCATATGGCCTTTCACAAACCGTAACCGCCGGCATCATAAGCGCAGCAGGCCGCGCCAATATCGGTATTGTGGATTATGAAGATTTTTTTCAGACCGATGCAGCCATTAATCCGGGAAACAGCGGCGGCCCCCTGGTGGATATTTATGGCAGGGTTATCGGTATCAACACAGCCATTTTCAGCCAAAGCGGCGGTTACCAGGGGATCGGTTTCGCCATTCCCGTTAACATGGCAAAAAGCATCATGGAAAGCCTTATTGAGAAAGGCCACGTCGTTCGTGGATGGCTGGGTGTCAGTATCCAGCCGGTCAC
The DNA here is from genome assembly GCA_011390695.1 of Desulfotignum sp. The sequence goes on along the minus strand of JAABRW010000410.1, from coordinate 1,461 downwards.
CAAAGATATTGCCGACAGTTTTGGTTTAAAAAAAGCCGAGGGTGCCCTGGTGGGTGATGTCAGCAAAGACAGCCCGGCAGATGAGGCTGGTGTGGTTCGCGGAGACATCATTGTTTCCCTGGATGGAAAATCAGTGGATACCCCCACGGCCCTGAAAAATCGTGTAGCACAGAAAACCGTTGGCAGCAAGGTTCCCCTGACAGTAATCCGTAACGGAAAAAAGAAAACCCTGCAGGTAAAAATCGGAGAACTGAAAACTGAAGAACAGACCCAAAAACCCAAAACCGATTCTTCCGACACTGCGCCTTTAGGCATTCAGGTGCAGGAACTGACCCCGGAAATCGCTGCCCAGCTGGGATATGAACAGGAAAAAGGGGTTGTTGTGGCCGGTGTGAAAGCCGGAAGCCCGGCAGCTGAAGCAAATCTTCAGCGGGGTGATCTTATCCAGGAAATAAACCAGACCCCGGTTGATTCTGTAAAAGCATATAAAAATGCGGTTCAGAAAGGAGAAAAGTTCCTTCTTCTGGTCAGACGGGGGGAAAACACCTTTTTTACAGTAATAAAAGTGGAAGAATAAAATGCAGATTAACAGGAAACATTGGCACGAAAGGAAGTAAAACATGAAACAAATGACCCAGCAGAACATGATCAATGCGTTTGGCGGTGAAAGCATGGCAAACATGCGCTACCGGCATTTTGCAATCCAGGCTGAAAAAGAAAATTACCCGAATGTGGCCCGTTTGTTCGAAGCAGTCTCCCATGCAGAATTTATCCATGCAGGCGACCATTACCGGGAAGTAAAACACCTGAATGAAGGGGTTGTGGCAAACAGCATGGGTGCATTCGGTCCGGGTGATACAGCCAAAAATCTGGGCCTGGCCATTGACGGGGAAACCTTTGAAATCGAAGAGATGTATCCTGCTTATATGGAAATTGCAAAACTGCAGGAGGAAAAAAGTGCTTTTCGCAGTTTTGAATGGTCATATAAAACGGAAAAAAAGCACAAGGAGTTGTTTGAAAAAGCCAAAAAAGCCGTAGACAATGCCGCAGATGCCCAACTGGATGACATCCAGGTATGTCTGGTTTGCGGCTACACCCTGGAAGGCGAGGCCCCGGATAATTGTCCGGTGTGCAATGCGAAAAAAAGTGAATTCAAAAAATATTGATTCTTCTGCCTTGCGGCCAGCCTTTTCCAACCCATGGCATTGCCGACCGGAAAGACAAAAAAATACTGCCCGGGCAATTCTTTTGTTTAATTGAGATTGCCCGGGCAGTATGTTTTGAACAATTTTTTAAAAGATGTCAAACAGCGGAAATCACTTTTTGCACCCGCTCGGGATCATATGTCTGGCTGAACAAAGATCCTGACTGCAACGGCGCAAGACCCTCAGTATATCCTCTGGTTTCTTTTTGATATAAAATGCCGATGGGGATTTTGTCTTCCCATTCCATGGTCAAGTC
>JAABRW010000403.1 GCA_011390695.1 Desulfotignum sp. | reverse complement strand
TATCTGGGCAGCAGATCTTTTGGGGTCTGCTCTGCGATGAGAAACAAAATCATGGGCATATCTGTTCCCACATTGAGGATTCCTGCTTCAGTAAGGGTCTGTTCCAGCAACTCCAGATTAATCTTTGACTCCACGCCCACCAGGTAGGTATCCTGGTGGTCAACTGCCCCCAGAACCCTGTAGGTAACTACATAATCCTGGGCAGCGGCCAGAAGCCGGCCATATAAAAATCCCAGATGGGATGCAAACACCCGGGGGGATACGGTGTGTGAAAAAGCATTCACCACAGCCCGCTCCAGAGCGTCTGTTACAGCCGCCTGTCTGGCGCCGGGAATATCTTCATCTACAATTTTCTGGTTTCCCGTAGTCACCGTTATCAACAAACCGGTTTTCTGGGCGGCAAAAGCTCTATCCAGCGCCGGCAGCAGGGTAAGTATGCAGATCCCTGCCCATATAAGGGCCAGTTTTTTTGCTTCCATGATCATATCTTCCTGTAGACGGCATAGTCTGCGATTAATGTTAGCACTGATTTTGACAATGATCCGTCATAAATTTCAAGGTTTTTTTTGGCGTTGTCCACATGGGTCCGGGCAATTGTCCGAGTATATGCAATTGCGTCTAATGCCACAAGTTTTTCCTGCAGTTTTTTAAACTGGTCTGGATCAACGTCCGGATCTGCCAACAGGTTTTCCATCCATTTTCTGTCTTTAGGACATGCCCTTGCCAGACTGTAAATCAAAGGCAGGGTCAGCTTTCCTTCCCGCATGTCAGCCCCGGGATTTTTTCCCAGCTGTTCTGCAGTTGCCGTATAATCCAGCAGGTCATCCGCCATCTGAAAGGCCATGCCCAGATGGAACCCGAAGGATTTTAACGCATTTTCTTTTTGTCTGGACACCTTTGCCAGAATAGCAGCGCACTGGCAGGCACCCTGGATCAGGACCGCTGTTTTACGTTCAATAATATCCAGGTACTGGTCTTCGGTCAGATCTTTTCTGCCTTTTTGGGCCAGCTGGTCAATCTCACCCTGTGACATGTCCTGGGTGATCTTTGCAATCACGGAAATCACCCGGGGTTCTTTGGTACAGGCGGCAATATCCAGGGCCCGGGCCAGCAGAAAATCTCCTGTCAGCACCACCTGGGGCGCAGGCCAGCAGGTATGGGCCGCCGGCCTGCCCCGGCGCATATCTGCCCCGTCCACCACATCATCATGCAAAAGGGTTGCAGCATGCAGGTATTCAAAAATAATCGAAAATAAAATCTCATTTTTGCCTTTGTATCCGCACATGCGCGCGGCATGTATAAACAAAAGGGGCCGCAGCCGCTTACCCCCGCTGAACAAAAGATGGGAGGAAATCTGTTTCACCAGGGCCAGGTTGGGGTTTAAATTTTCTTCCAGGGCCTGTTCCACCTTTTCCAGATCCGGTGTGACCAGATCAACAATCTGTGCCTTCAAATCTCTATTCATGCCCGCTTCCCGGCAATTTCATGTTCTCATCTGCAATTGGCGAGGGACGATTCGCAAACCGCCCTTCCGCAACCTCTCCGGCAATATCATAGGCAAACGCATCTGTTATTTTTACCTGAACACGGGTGCCTGTGGCAAGCCCTTCTGAATAAACAAAGGTGACCCCGTCCACTTCAGGGGCCTGGAACATGGTCCTGGCGATGAACAGGCCGGATTCCGGATTTTCCTCCACCAGCACCGGATAGATCCTGCCCACATGTTTCTGGTTGATCTGTTCAGATATCTTCTCCTGGGCTGCCATCAGGGTGTCATGGCGCAATTGTGCCACATCCTGGGGCACATGGTTCTGCAATGCATGGGAGGCAAGATCAGATGCATCAGAATAGGGGAACACCCCCAGATGATCAAATTTTACATCCTGGATAAAATCCAGCAGGGTGGTAAACATGGCATCGGTTTCTCCGGGAAACCCGGTGATCACCGTGGTGCGCAGCGTTGCATCCGGGTCTGTCTCTCTTATCATGGAAAACAGATCGTACAGGTCCTTTTGCGTATATGGCCGTCCCATGCGCCGGAGCATGGTGGTGTCTGCATGCTGGATGGGTACAT
>JAABRW010000402.1 GCA_011390695.1 Desulfotignum sp. | reverse complement strand
AGAAAAAAACCCGTCCTGGTACAGGGCGGCATCCGGATCAATGTCCGGTATCAATGGATATGCATAGGCAAGATGGGTATCAATGGTGGCAAAAAATCGCTCTGGGTCAGACTGAAATGCGCGGATCATTTCACCGGCAATATCGCGGGATTCAGTTGAAAGACGCTGCTTGAAACGGTCCAGACAAGGCAGCAGCAGCCACTGGTCTGCCGGTTTTTTTCTTATCGGCGCCCACGAATAAAGTTCGGTGTCCGGATCGATTTCCAACCATTGGGGCTGATCCAGGCGAATCCAGAGATGCTGGTTCCCATAGGGGATGGAATCGCCGATATGAAGTACCGGTGCCAGATAGCCGGCATCCGGGCCAAAAACAGACGAGACCATGATACCGGTGCGAAAAGTCCGGTTTCCTATCTGACAGGTTTTGGAAATCGAATCCATTCTGGATATGTCTGTATGTTTATCAAAAAACCCCAGGGCATAGTCCCAGATATCCGGCTGGGACAAAAAAGACTGGCTGAGGGCCTTCAGGGCCTCCACATCCGCCATTGCTTCATGGGCATGCCCTGATGATGTGTCAAACCGGTTTTCCCGGGCAATCAATTCCAGTTTCAGACTGGGCCGGCCGTTTTCCAGGCAGGGCCAGGTGATAACCTGGCCGCAGAAAATTTTGAACAGCGCTGCCACAGGCAGGATATCCGCCCTGGAACAGCCATTGGCATACTGATGGGCATAAGGATCCAGCAGGTTACGGTAAAATAAAAATCGCAAAAACTCATCATCAAATCCCAGGGAGTTGTACCCAATGCTGCAGGTATCCGGGGTATTGAAAAGTGTGTGCAGCTGCCTGGCTGCAGCATATTCGCACAGGCCCCGGCCCAGATCCTCAGGGTTCAGGCAATTGGTAACAAAGGCATGGGGGGATGGCACAATATCTTTGCGCATCTGTATGGTGAGACTGGTTCTGTCAATTTCATGCAATTGTGTGTCGGTGCGGATGGCGGCAAAGGTCAGAATCTGATCAAAGGCGGGATGAAGACCCGAGGTTTCCAGGTCATAAAACAGATAGGTTTTCATGCGCTTTTGGCTTTTAGCTTTTAGCTGTTAGCTGTTAGCATTTAGCTTTTAGCTGTTAGCTTTTTTATAAAAAGGGAACAAACCAACATCTGTTCCCTTCTGCAGTAAAATAACAAGGACGCTTATCTTTTTGAACACTGAAAACTGGCTCTTGCGCCTTTTTTTCCGTATTTTTTACGCTCTTTCTGCCTGGAGTCCCTGGTCAAAAAACCGGCGCTTTTCAGTACGCCTCTCAGATCCGGGTCCACTATTACCAGTGCCTTGGACAATCCCTGCCGGATGGCGCCGGCCTGGCCTGTCTGGCCGCCGCCCAACACATTGATCCTGATATCAAAGGCATCATCCAGCTGTGTCAGAATAAGGGGAGAGGTCAATGCATCACGGTTCACACTGATATCAAAATAGTCATCCATTTCCCGGCTGTTCACCATAATTTTACCGGTACCAGGGACAAGCCACACTTTGGCCACAGAATTCTTCCGTTTTCCTGTGGCGTAGAATACGTTTCCACTTTCCATTGATATAATCGCGTCCTTTTTCCTTAAATTTGTACTGGTTCAGGCTTCTGGGCAGCATGCGGGTGCTGATCGCCTGCATATACAAACAGTTTTTTGTTCAATTTTCTGCCAAGTCTGTTTTTGGGCAGCATCCCCTGGATCGCCTTTTTGATCACCTGCTCTGGGTTTTTCTCAAGTAATTGTCCAGCTGTCCGGGATTTAAGACTGCCCACATATCCGGAATGGCGGTAATAGGTTTTGTCGTCCAGTTTGCTGCCTGTCAGGCGGATCTTGTCCGCATTGATCACCACCACCCAGTCACCCATATCCACATGGGGGGTAAACAAAGGGCTGTGCTTTCCCCGAATCCGGTAAGCCACCTGTGATGCAAGTCTTCCCAAAACCTGGTCTGTTGCATCAATCACACACCAGTTCTCTTTGTTGTCTGTTCTTTTGGCGCTGTACGTATATTTTTTCATGATTCCCAATGCTCCTGATTCATAAATACAATCCAAAACTTTTATACGCTATTGCAGTTC
>JAABRW010000401.1 GCA_011390695.1 Desulfotignum sp. | reverse complement strand
GCTTCTTCCACGGTAAAGACAGCAGGGTGTTCATGGTTGGTGTATGCAATGCCGATATCTGACAGCAGGGTGAGCAGCTCTTGCTGGGTCTGTAGCATTTTCTTTCCTTTCTCAGTACGTTTTCAGGGCGGCAGGCCGGTACTGCTACCCATAGTTGACATATATGAGCCTGACAATGGTCAGAAACACCACGGTCAGGAAAAACGGGCGGATAAACACGGCTCCCCTTTTGATGGCAAGGCTTGAACCAGCCCTGGCGCCGATGACCTGACCGGCCGCCATGACCAGTCCGGCAGACCACAGTATGCTGCCACCGATGATGAACACGGCCAGGGCCACGATATTGGACACAAAATTCATCACCCGGGTGGTGCCTGCGGCCCCGGTCATGTCCAGGCCCAAAAAGATCAGCAGGGCCCCGGTCCAAAAAGACCCGGTACCGGGTCCGAAAAATCCGTCATAAAACCCCAGGCCCAGGCCGAACAGGATAAAAAACAGATTTCTGCCCATTTTGGGGCGCCCCGGTTTCAGCCCCAGGGTCCTGGAAAACAAGGTATAAAAAAAGACAACCAGGAGCAGCACAGGGATCAGGTGCCGGATAAACCCGGGATCCATGCGCTGGATGGTAACCGCTCCCAGGACAGCCCCGCACAGGGTAAATGCCATACCGGTCAGACACTGCCTGATATCCACCAGTCCCTTGGAGATAAAATTGATGGCAGACGACAGGGTGCCGAAACTGCCCTGGAGCTTGTTGGTGCCCAAGGCTGTAGCCGGAGGCAGGCCCAGGGCCAGCAGCACCGGCAGGGCAATCAACCCGCCCCCGCCGGCAATGGCATCCACAAATCCGGCGCACAGGCCGGTGGCAAAAAAAATCATGAAACTGAACACTGTCAGGTCTTCAAGCATGGGCTGCCCTATGAAAAATGCAGATACCGGTTAAAATTCCATAACCTTATATTGATTATTACTTGGGATCAATGTTAAAAAGAAGATCATTCTCCAGATATACCTGTTCCAGTTGTTCCTGATATGCCCGCAACGCATCCCCTTTCCGATTGGCCAGTTCCTGCACCATGTACTGAATCACCGCCAGCATACCGGATACGTTTCCGATAAAGGGAATGGATTTGGATGGTATCACCAGCGACAGGTGGGCAAAAGGAATAACCGGAGAAATACTGGAATCGGTAAGGGCCAGAAGGGTGTGGCCGCACCGCCTGACCATCTTGCTCAGTTTGATCAGTTCATTGGGATACCGGGTGGTGGCGGTGAGAATCACCAGGCTCTCGGACGGGGCGTTGGCCAGCATGTCCATGGCTGTGGAATCACTGCCCTTGAGAATGTGGATGCCTTTTCTCACCTTGGTCAAGGACCACCCCAGGTAATAGGCAAAGGTATAGGAAAGCCTGGAGCCGGTGACATAGATGACAGGACTGGTGTCCAGGTGATCGATGAACTGGTTCATTCTTTCCATGTCAATGTGCTCGTACAGGTATTTAAGGTTGTTGAGTTCTTCCAGAATACCCCGGTGCAGCCGATCCAGGCCGGGCTTATCAATGCCCTTGAGATTCACCCGGTCCGGCAGGGACAAACCGGTGTTGATAAAGTCCTTGAGTGCATCCTGGAAATCCGAATACCCTTTATATCCAAGGGTTGCAACAAAGCGGACCACCGTGGCCTCACTGACGTCACAGGCTTCGGCCAGTTCCTTGGTGGTCATGAACACCACTTTGGCAGGGTTCTGCATGATATAGGTTCCCAGGGTCTGGGCTTTGGGGGTCAAGGAATCAAGTTTGCTGGAAATATCATCTATAACCGGGTGTGATGCTGCATCATTCATTGTGCGTGCCTTATTTAGATGTTTTTTTTCATAATGAAGCGTGTATTATAATTTGCTAATTTTATTGAGATTTAGTCCAGAATAATAATTTTGTCAAGGGCAAATGAAAGAAAAACAATCATTTTGAAATAAAAACGTTGACACGTTTTCTTTCATGGTGTATTGACGAAATGGATATGGTAGAAAAATAATAACAATCCAAAATGAAGAGAAGGCCAATGTTTTCGAAAAGCAAACCCATGTGGGGCGAAAAAAACAAGCTTAAATCAAGTTATGATGTGGTTCTCATTGGAGGCGGACTTCACAGTCTGGCAACAGCGTACTAC